>DATKFL010000054.1:0-9769 GCA_035511355.1 Dongiaceae bacterium | reverse complement strand
GCGACCAAGCGGCTCGGCGAGCGCCTGGTGAAGAGCCTGCCGCGCGGGCGCACGCGGTTCATGGCGGTGCGCTTCGGCAATGTCCTCGGCAGCGACGGGTCGGTCGTTCCCACGTTCCGCAGGCAGATCGCCGCCGGCGGCCCCGTGACCGTCACCCACCCCGAGGCGACGCGCTACTTCATGACCATCCAGGAAGCGGTGCAGCTGGTGCTGACCGCGGGGGTGATGGGAGAAGGCGGGGAGACCTTCCTCCTGCGCATGGGAGAGCCGGTGCGCATCGAGGATCTGGCGCGCAACCTGATTGCGCTCTCGGGGCTGCAGCCGGACGAGGACATCCGCATCGTCCACACCGGGCTGCGGCCCGGGGAGAAGCTGCACGAGGAGCTGCAGACCTCGAGCGAGAGCACCCTCCCCACCAGCAGCCAGAAAATCATGATCCTCACCGGCATCGAGCCGCTCGACGAGACCGACTGGCGCCACCTCTCCGGGCTCAAGGGGGCGGTCTGCGAGGAGGTTCCCGACCAGGCCCTGCGTCTGCTGCGGCTCCTGGTCCCGGACTACACGCCGATGGGCGCCGCGGCCGCCCTCGAATCGACGGTGCAGAACATCGTCGACATCTCGGTCAAGAAGCGGTAGCAACGGATGCGGTGTCGGCACTCGGGACCATCCGGTTCCGTCATCGGGCGGCGCGCGATCGCGGGTCTCATCGGCGCGTGGTGCCTCAGCGGCCTGGCGCACGCCCAGTCCTACGCCCCCGCCCGGTTGAACTCGCAGGGTCCCGGCCTCGCCTGGGGGCCGGCGACGGTACGCCCGACCCTGATTCTCAATTACGGCTACGACAGCAACATCTTCTACGCCAGCAATGATCTCGACCTGGAGACCCCCCTCGGATCGCGCGAGGGACAGGTCCAGCCCGGGATCCGGTTCGACCTTCCCTTCGGGCAGAGCTATCTGCAGGGCGGGTATTCGGCGCTTTACCGGAACTACGCCACCGACGAATACACCCCGAGCAGCCAGTGGAGCCACTACTTCGACCTGAACGGCCGGATCCGCGCCGGCGCACGCGGGTACTTCAATCTCCAGGATCGGTTCGTGCGCGGATCCGACGAGCTCCGGGAAGTCGATCCCGGCGGCGAGCTGACGTTCGGGGATCTGCCGTTCCGGTCGCACACCCCCTCGGTCGAGGCGGGCTTCGATTTCGGGATGCGGCAGGGAGTGTCGATCGTCTGGAACTACAGCAGCTCGCAGTACAGCGACGTCAACGGCATCACCTTCTCGAATTTCCGCGGTCACGGATTCCAGGCCCGCTACAACTACAAGATGCGTCCCGATGCGAGCGCCTACCTCTATTACGGCGCCGACACGATGGCGCAGACCCGGACCGAAGGGGACATCGATTTCGCGGGGAACAGCGTCGGCATCGGCTACACCCAGGTGCTGGGCCGGAACGTCACCACGCAGTTCGCGGCCGGCTACCAGGTGCTGGACGCCTCGGGTCTCCTGGAGTCGACCTACCATGGCCCCACGGCCACCGGCAACGCGACCTGGCTCATGGGTGACGCCACCCGGCTCATCCTGGGCGTCCGGCGCGTTCCGTACCAGTCCTTCTACCTGAACAACGCCTTTTACCTGAACCGCGGCATCAACCTCGAGGTCCTGCACCAGGTGGCGCTGACCGGCTACTGGCGGCTGGTGACCGGCTTCGAGCAGAACGTCTACTCCACGCCTCTCGACCTGACCGGATCGGAGAACTTCTACTGCCGCGACGACGGCGCCGGCCTCGTCTGTCCCTCGCAGGGCGTGCGCCGGCGTGACAGCGGCTGGCGCGCCGAGGGCGGATTCGGCGCGCAGATGTCCCGGGTGGCGCGCTGGTACGTTGGCTATAATTGGCAGTCGCGCAGTTCGAACCTGCTCGCCGCGGACGCAGACGGGTTCGGCGACCCCTTCGCCTACGACACCAACCACTACTTCTTCCGCATCGAGGTCGGATGGCTGTGAGAATGTTGAAACGATTCGTCGCCCTTGGGCTCGTTGGCATCGGCTCGGCCGCGACCGGCTTCGCGGCTCCGGCTCCCCCCGTCGCAGCGGCGGCGACCCTGAACTCCGTCGAATTCGAGATCGATGCGAGCGAGGCCACGGTGCGGATCGCGACCTCGCGCCCGCTCCCCCCGTACCGCTGCGATCTCGAGCCCGGGGGGGACGTGGTGGTGCGCTTCCCGATGGTGGTGAGCCGCCTGCAGAACCAGTACACCTCGCCGGTCTCGTACCTCGGGGCGGTGCGGGTGGAGGCTCCGACCGGTCAGGCCGTCGGAGCGGTCGTCCTCAGGTTCAATCCGCGATCGACCTCCCTGGCCGGTCTCGAGGTGCGTGAGGACGGTCTCGCGCTTCGATTCCCGGCGGCGGGCGCGGCGGGTCCCGCACGAGCGTCGGACACCAAGGAGTACGTGATCGGAGTCGGCGACAAGCTCGATATCACGGTCTTCGGGCACGAGGACCTGACCCGGACGGTGGAAGTCCGGGCGGACGGCACGGTCAACCTCCCGCTGGTCGGCGACGTGGTCGTCGAGGGGAAAGGGGCGAGCGCCGTCGCGAACGATCTCACCGCGGGACTCGGAAGCGAATTCCTGGTCGACCCCAAGGTCAGTGTCGAGGTCCGCGAATACCGCAGCCACTGGGTGACCCTCGTGGGGGAGGTGAAGGCGCCCGGACGCTATCCGCTGCGGCGCAACATGCGCCTCCTCGACGTCCTGGCGGAGGCCGGCGGGCCGACCAAGGACGCCGGCCGCCAGCTCCTGCTGACCACGCCCGCCGGCGGAACCGGCGCGCCCCAGGAGAGCGTGATCGTCCTTCAGGACCTGTTCAAGGCGGGGGAGGGGGATGCCAATCCGGTCCTGCATCACGGCGACGTGATCAACGTCCTCGAGCGCGAGCTGTTCTACATCCGCGGCGAGGTCAACCGCCCGAGCGCCTATGTACTGGACACCGGCATGACCCTGGTCAAGGCCATCGCGATCGCCGGCGGTTTGACACCCTACGCCAGCCGCAAGGAGATCCAGATCCTGCGCGCGGGAGGCACCGGCGCGCAGGAGCGGATCACCATCAACCTCAAGGCGATCGAGGAAGGCAAGAGCGAAGATCTGCCGCTCAAATCGGAGGATGTCATTATCGTTGCGCGCCGGATTTTCTAGAGGCCCGGCGTCACAAACCCCTTGCATCAACAGGACTTGGTGATACGATTTGACCATGCAACCACAGCCCCTCCTTGAGGATGGAGAGAAGGAACTCCATCTCCTCGACTATTGGCGCACGATCTGGCGCGGTCGCTGGACGGTGCTCGGGATCTTCGTCGTCGTGGTCACGCTCGTGGCCATCGGCACCTTCACGCAGAAGCCGATCTATCGCGCCGCCGCGACGGTCGAGATCAGCCCCTCGGCGCAGAAGGTCACCCCGATGGCCGACGTCTCGGACATGGGCGCCGGGAGCTACGGGTGGCTGGCGGAGGAGCGCTACTTCAACACCCAGTACGAGATCATCAAGAGCCGCGACGTCGCGCAGCGGGTCTTCGATCGGCTCGACCTCTACAACAATCCCGAGTTCTCGAAGGCCAAGGATCCGATCGGGATGTTCGCGGCGATGGTCCAGGTGCAGCCGGTCAAGGACACGGGGATCGTCGAGGTCGGGCTCGAAGGGCGCAATCCCGAGGAGGTCGCGCTCTGGGTCAACACCGTCGCCGAGGCCTACGTCGATCGGAACCTCGACCTCGCGGTGCAGTCCACCGGGACGGCGGTCAAATCGCTGCTCGACGAGATCTCACCCCTGCGCGAAAAGCTCGAGGAGAGCCAGCGCAGCTCGTTCGAGTTCGCCGAAAAGGCCAACCTCTACGTTCCCGAAAACCAGCAGAAGATCACCAACGACCGGTTGTCGACGCTGCAGGGCGACCTGACCGACACCCAGGTCCGGCGCGCCGAGGTCGAGAGCGTGCTCAAGGCGGTCGCCTCCCAGGGCGCGTCCGGAGGCTCGCTCGAGTCGATCCCCCAGGTGGCGGCGGACGGCGCGATCCAGCAGATGCTGGCGACCCGCAGCCAGCTCGAGCGCGAGTACCAGCGGCTCCTCCTGACCTACCGCGAGAAGCACGTGCGGGTGCTCGAGAAACAGGCCGAAATCGACAAGCTCAACCAGCGCATCCAGACGGAGGTCGAGCGGGTCGTCGGCACCCTCAAAACGCAGCTGGCGCTCTACCGCGACCGGGAAAACGGCCTCACCCGCTCGCTCCAGGAGACCCGCATGGAGTCGCTGCGGGTCAACCAGAAGTCGTCGAACTTCGAGCTGATGCGGGGCGAAACCACGGAGACGCGGCGGATCTACGACATGATCTCCTCGCGCATCAAGGAGATCGACCTCAGCGCCAGCCTCCTGAACAATAATCTGAGGATCCTCGACCACGCCACGGTGCCGACCCACGCGGTCAAGCCGCGCACGCTTCTGAACCTGGCGGTCGGCCTGCTCCTGGGTCTTCTCCTCGGCGTCGGCGCGGTCTTCTTCCTCGACTATCTCGACAACACCGTGCGCACCGCCGACGACATCGAGCGCTACCTCAAGCTGAGCCTCCTGGCGATCGTCCCGCGCGAGAGTCCCGATACGGACGGCGCGGTGCGCGAGGCGTACCAGACGCTGCGCACGGGTCTCCTGTTCTCGCGGAAGAACAAGAGTCAGAACGTCGTCCTGTTCACCAGCACGGGACCGCAGGAGGGGAAGTCCTGCACGACGATCAATCTCGCGCGCACCATCGCCGCGGCGGGGGAGCGGGTGCTGGTGCTCGACTGCGACCTGCGCCGCCCCACGGTGCACCAGCGGCTGTCGCTCGATCGCGAGCACGGCGTGACGAACTACATCCTGTCGAACGACGGCGACGACTGGCGGGGATACGCGAAGCCGGTTGCCGACCGGCCGAACCTCTACGCGATGACCTGCGGGCCGATTCCGCCCAACCCGGCCGAAGTGTTCGCGCACGAGCGCTTCAAGCAGCTCCTGGACACGGTCCGCACCAATTTCGACTGGGTCTTCATCGACTCGCCCCCGGTGGTGTCGCTGGCCGACGCCGTCATCCTCGCGTCGATGGCGGACATGGTGGCGTTCGTGATCAAGCACAACGAGACCGACAAGGACCTGATCCGCCGGTGCCTCCTGAACCTGCGCCGGGTCAATCCGAACGTCATCGGGGCGGTGCTCAACAACATCGATCTCGATCGGTCGCATTACAAGGATTACTACTACGTCGGCTACTACTACTACGGCGAGGGGACCGGGAAGAGGGGCCGCCGTACCACCCGCACGTCGCGCACCGTCAAGCCGGCCGCGCAGACCAGTCTCAATCGTTCCGTCGGCTAGGGCGCTCCCGGTGTCGCAACGCGAGCGCGTCGAGCCCGCCGAGATGTACGCGGCGGCCCGTGCCGAGCGGGAGAGGATTTCCCAGGTCTACGCTCGGTACCACGCCACCGGTCTGCCCGACGCGCAGTGGGGCGAGTCGCCCGGCGCCCGCTACATCCGCGACGTGAAATGGCGCGTCGTGGGGGAGCTGGTCGGGTCGCGCCCCGCCTGGCGCTCGGGCTCCTGGATCATCGATCTCGGCGCGGGCAGCCGTTCGGAGCTGGCCGACCCGACCATCGACACGCGCCCGGCCATGGCCGGCGTCCTGGCGGTGGACCTGCTGTCACGCTGCACCCGGGCTCTCTCGCTGCAGGTCGGGGTGCACCCGGTGATGGGGCACGGCGCCTTTCTGCCGGTGGCCACGGGGTCGGTGATGGTGGTCTGGCAGTCGTTGATGCTCTCGTCGGTCGTCGACGCATCGATGCGCAGACACATCTACGCCGAGATCGCGCGCGTGGTCGCCCCCGGCGGCCTGTTCGTCTCCTACGACACGCGCTACACCAACCCCTGGAATCCCTACACCCGGCCGGTGGCGCTCGGGGAACTGCGGCAGGCGTTCGCGGGCTGGCGCCAGCAACACCGCACGCTCACCGGGCTCCCACCGCTCCTCCGCTGGCTTGCGCCGACGTCACGCGCCCTCTGCCGGCTGGTCGAGTCGATCCCGCCGCTGCGCGCGCACCGGCTCTTCGTGGCGGAGAAGCCCGCGAACTGAAGGACGGGTTCTTTCAGCCCTTCCTGAGCCGACTGCGGAAGTAGCGCACCGTCCGTCGCAGCCCGGCGTCGAGCCCCACGCGCGGCGCCCAGCCGGTGACCCGCCGTGCCAGCGAGATGTCCGGCTGGCGCACCTTCGGGTCGTCGGTGGGGAGGGGGCGGTGCACGATGCGGCTTTTCGAACCGGTCAGGCGGATCACCGTGCGCGCCATGTCGAGGAGGGACATTTCGCGCGGGTTGCCGAGGTTCATCGGGCCCGGATGGTCGCCCATCAGGAGCGCGTGGATGCCGCGCACCATGTCATCGATGTAGCAGAACGAGCGGGTCTGGCTCCCGTCTCCGAATACGGTCACCGGCTTTCCCTGAAGCGCCTGGCTCATGAAGGCGGGGATGGCGCGCCCGTCGTTCAGGCGCATGCGCGGACCGTAGGTGTTGAAGATCCGCGCGATACGGGTGTCGACCCCCTCGGCGTTGCGATACCCGACGGTCATCGCCTCGGCGAAGCGCTTGGCCTCGTCGTACACGCCTCGCGGCCCGACCGGATTGACGTTGCCCCAGTACGATTCCTTCTGCGGGTGCACCAGGGGATCGCCGTACACCTCCGACGTCGACGCGAGCAGGAACCGCGCTCCCTTCGACTTCGCGAGGCCGAGCGCCTTGTGGGTCCCGAGCGACCCGACCTTGAGCGTCTGGATCGGCAGTTTCAGGTAATCGATCGGGCTGGCCGGGCTGGCAAAGTGCAGGATGTAGTCGACCGGGCCCTCGAGATAGATGTAGGTCGTGACGTCGAGGTCGATGAACTGGAAGCGGGGGCTCCTGATGTGCGCGATGTTGTCGGTCGATCCGGTCAGGAGATTGTCGACGCAGACGACGTCGAACCCCTGTCCCAGGAAGTGATCGGAAAGATGCGACCCGATGAACCCGGCACCGCCGGTGATCACGATGCGCGGCCGGCGGGTCGAACGCGGGGTGCGGCGACGGGCGACTTTGGTCGGCATCGGTTCCGGTCTCCGGCGCGGAGTCTAGCAGAAGAGGCGCTGCTATAATCCGCGCCGCCCGCGTGGCCGCATCGCCGGCGGCGGGCATGATCCCGGGAGAGACCCGCATGGTGTTCGACCGCATCGTTCTCTTCCTGGCGCCGCGCCTGGCGTCGGGATTCATGCGCGCGCTGCACGCCACGATGCGCTGGACGTCGGTCGGCGAGTCGGCGGTCCTCGATCTCAACCGCGCGGGGCGCCCGTACGTGCACGCCTTCTTCCACGATCAGCTCTTCCTGATGACCTGGTCCTACCGCGGCGGAGCGTTCGGCCGGCGCCTCGCGGTGCTCGCCAGCCGGCACCGCGACGGCGAGTACATCGCGGGCACCCTGGAACGATTCGGGCACCGCCTGGTGCGCGGCTCCACCGGTCGCGGCGGCGTGAGCGGTCTCCGGGAGATGGTGCGCCGCCTCAAGGCCGGCGACGACGCCGCGTTCGCGGTCGACGGGCCGCGCGGGCCGCGGCACGTCGTGCAGATCGGCGCGGTCGAGGCGGCGCGGCTCGCCGGGGCGCCGATCGTTCCGGTGGCGTTCGCCGCCTCCGTAAAAAAAAACTTCACTCGTGGGATCGCTTCCAGGTCCCGCGACCGTTCTCGCGCGGCGTCTTCGTCTACGGTGATCCGATCGTGGTCCCGGCCGGCGCCGGCCGCGACCTGATGGAGGAGAGGCGCCGCGCGCTCGAGCACGCGCTGGTCGAACTCACCCGGCGCGCCGAGGCGATGGCCACGGGCCGCTCCGAAACCGGCGCGCCGCCCGCCCGATGAACGGCCCGCCCCGGGTCCTCCTGAGCGCCGGCGAGGCGTCGGGCGATCTCTACGGCGGGCTGCTGATGCGCGCCATGGCCGCGACCGCGCCGGTCGTCTTCTGCGGGGTCGGCGGCCCGGCGATGCGCGCCGCCGGACTCGCGTCCCTGGCCGACGCCTCGGTGATGGGGGTGACCGGCATCACCGAGGTGGCGGCCCGGTTCGGCGACATCTGGCGCGCCTTCCGGGCGGTGACCGGCAGCCTCGACGCCGCCGTCACCCGCCCCGACCTCGCGATCCTGATCGACTACCCCGACTTCAATCTCCGGGTCGCCCGGCGGTGCCGGCGGGCCGGCGTCCCGGTGCTCTATTTCATCAGCCCGCAGGTCTGGGCCTGGCGCCGCGGCCGGGTACGGACGATGCGGGGCCGCATCGATCGAATGCTGTGCATCCTGCCGTTCGAGGAGCCGATCTATCGCGCGGCGGGGGTGCCGGCGACCTTCGTGGGGCATCCGCTCCTCGATCAGGTCGCCGCGTCGCGCACGCCGGCGCAGGAGCGCTCCCGGCTCGGGCTCGACGCGAAGCGTCCGCTCGTCGCGCTGCTCCCCGGGAGCCGCCGCAACGAGATCGCGGCGCATCTCGACCCCCTCCTCGGCGCCGCGGCCATTCTTCACGAGGAGTTTCGCGACCTGCAGTTCGTCATGCCGGTGGCGCCGACGCTCGACCGCGGCGCGCTCGAGGCGCGGATCGCGAAGGTGGCGGGACGCGGCCCGCGGCCCCGCCTCGTGACCGACGACCGGTACGACGCGGTGGCGGCGGCCGACGCCGCCGTGGTCGCCTCGGGAACCGCCACGCTCGAGACCGCGCTCCTCGGCGTGCCGATGGTGATCGTCTACCGCATGAACCCGCTGACCTACGTTCTCGCGCGTCTTCTGACCCGGCTCCCGCACATCGGCATGCCGAACCTCATCGCCGGTCGGCGCGTGGTCGAGGAGCTGGTGCAGCGCGATTGCGCGCCGGCGCCGATCGCAGCGGCCGTGCGTCGTCTCCTGACCGATCCGGCTGCGGCCGGCGCGGCGCGCGCCGGTCTCGCGGAGGTGCGCGGCAGACTCGGATCGCCGGGGGCGATCGACCGCGTCGCCGCCGCGGCCTGGGATATGATCCGCGCGCGTTCGGAGGCGGATCGGACGACGTCATGAGCGTGGCCCCGAAGAGCGACCGCATCCGCGGCATGACCGGCTACGGCACCGGGTCGGCCGAGGCCGCCGGGTTGCGGGTCGACGTCGAGATCCGCGGCGGCAACAACCGGTTTCTCGACGCGCGCATCAAGCTCCCGGCGGAAGTGGCGGCCCTCGAGGCGGAGTTGCGCCTGGAACTGGTGACGCGCGTGGCCCGCGGCCGGGTCGACGCGACCGTGACCCTGGCCGCCGGGCGGGCCGAAAGGGTCCGGCTCGAGGTGCGCCGCGGTCTCGTGCAGGCCTACCTCGACGCCGCGCGCGACCTGCGCCGGCGGCACCACCTCAAGGGAACGCTCGCGGTCGATCAGGTCCTGGCGCTCCCGGGCGTCGCGCAGGTCCTCCCGGAGTCCGGCGCGGCGACCGAGGCCGCCGCCGAGGCGACCCGCGCCGCCTTCGCCGCCGCGGTCGAAGCCTTCGACGCGATGCGCGCCGGCGAAGGACGCCGGATCAAGGCCGACCTCCTCGAGCGCGTCGCGACGATCGCCGCCGACACCACGGGGATCGCCGAGGCCGCGGCGCGCGAGCCGGCGCTCGCCGCGGGGCGTCTCAGGACGCGGGTCGAGGCCCTCCTCGAAGGAGAGCAGCGGATCGACCCGGGGCGGCTGGCGCAGGAG
>DATKFL010000053.1:0-5475 GCA_035511355.1 Dongiaceae bacterium | reverse complement strand
GAAGAGGATCCCCGAGGCGACCACCGGCAGGCTCGCGGCGAATCGCCCGAGGCGCACCAGGCGCCCCCGTTCCGGTTCGAGGAACGACTGGAACCAGCCGCGGGTGAAGAACTCCTCCGCCGTGCTGCCATAAATAATGATGGGGAGAAGGAGCGCGGGGCTCACCCCCTTGAGCGCCTCGGACATCCCCTTCCCGGGGGTCAGTTTCAGCGTGAAGGTGACCACCGTCCCGACGGCGAGAGCGTAGACGATGAACCTCAGCCAGGGGCCGTCAGGCTTGTGGAAGCCGAACCGGCGCCAGGGGCGGCCGTCGACGAGCGCGAAAAGAAGAAGCGAAAAGACGATGAGCATCGTGTACGACACGACGCCCGGGAGAGGAGAGGGTGGCGCGCCGCCGGTCTCGCCGCCGAGGAGCCTCCCGGTCAGGTGACGCGACAGGATGGCGAGGAGGTAGGCCGGCACGGTCAGAAGGACGGCTCTCGCCGGCACGCCTCGCAATGCGGTTCGCATGGTTTCGACGGCGCATTGCACGCGAATCGACGCTGCCGGTCAAGCGGAAGGGCGCGGCTCAGGGACGGTCGTCCGACCTGACGATCACGAACGGATAGCGGAAGGTGCGCGCTTCGCCGGCCTCGGGAACGACACGCAGCACCACCTCGGCGGGGCCGGCATGCTGGAGGCGGGAGGCTGGGAAGACGATCTCGGTCCGGCCGAGCGTGTCGGGCGCGCCCGCCGGTATCTCGGGCCCCGCCTCGCCCCCGGAATCGCTCAGGCTGGCCAGATAGCGCGCGCCGGGCTGCACCGGCGGGAAGAGCGTGACCCGCACGGAGCGGAGGCCCGGCGTCACGACGACCACCGGGATCGAGTCGGCGTTGCGCGTGGCCCCGCGGCCGAGATCGAGCCGCGCTTCGAGGTCACCGGCCGCCGGCGCGGAGGCCATCGGACCGCCGCGCGCGCGCGCCATGTACAGACCGAGCGCGGCCGCCAGCACCAGGGCCGCCGCGAGGGCATAAAACCGCCAGCGGCGCCCCGTCCGACCGCTCGCGGGGGAGGGTTCGAGGCCGAAGCGGGCGATCGCCGCGGTCACCTCGGCCAGCTCGGCGCACTCCGTGGCGCAGCGCGCGCAGGCGTCGAGGTGCGCGCGCACCCGGGCGTCCTCCTCCGGCGAGAGGGTGCCGTTCAAATGGAAATCCAGGAGCGCCCGCGCCGGATCGGCGCAGGGTTCGGAATGGTCCGGCGGGGTCGGATCGATCATGCGTCCTCGTGATGGAGCAGTCGCTTGCGCAGCTCCAGGAGACGCGCCCGGCAGCGGAAGACGCGCGCCTTGACGGTGCCCTCCGCGACGCCCAGATCACGCGCGATATCGGCGTAGGAGCGCGCGCGCACGTGCACCAGGGTCAGGAGGAGGCGTTCCTCCGGCGTGAGCGCGTCGACGATTTTACGCAGAAGGTCGCGCGACGCGAGCCTCTGATCGCCCGGGGCGTCGACGGGTGGCACTCCGTCGCCGGCGCTCCGCTCGACCCGCGCCCGCTCGGCGCCGGCGCGGCGCCAGTGATCGATGGCGGTGTTCCGGGCGATGCGATGCACGTAGGTGCGCAGTCCGGAGTCGCCGTGGAAGTGTCCGCCGCGAAGGTTGGCCAGGACCCGGATGCGCACCTCCTGGCGCAGGTCGTCCCAGTCATTGCGCTGGCCGTTGCACTCCGACTTCAGGACCGTGTCGATCCAGCCGTCGACCACACCGATCGCGTCGGTCGCGCCATCGAGATATCCGCGGATGACGCGCCGGTCGTCGTGCGAGAGGCTGTCGAGTTGATCCATCCGGTCCCCCCCAACTCCCCCGCCCGTCCTCCCACACGGTCGCAGCGGACCGGTCGGAGGTTGCCGCCTTCTAGCGCCAGTCTCCCGCGGCGACGAACGCCCCCCAGGCCGAGGGGTGCGTGGTCACGCCGGATGCGCGCCGCTCCGCGAGGAGAGCCTGCGAGGCCGCGCGCACCGACTCGACCGTCGACCGCCCCTTGAACCGGTTCTCGTACAGCCGCCGCATCCATTCGCGGGTCGTGTGATCGTCGACGTCCCACAGGCTCATCACGACGGTGCGCGCCCCGGCCACCTGGAACGTGCGCCGCAGGCCGAGCACTCCCTCGCCGCTCTGCGACGGCCCGACGCCGGTGCCGCAGGCCGAGAGGAGGGCCCACTCGACGCCGCGCAGGTCGAGCGAGGCGATTTCCTCCGCGGTCAGGATGCCGTCGTCGCCCTCGCCGCGGGCCGCCTGGGTTTCGCGTTGATTCGCCCCGGCGAAGGCCAGCCCCGAGAGCAGGAAGGGGCTCTCGAGCGTGGCGATGACGCGGTTCTGCCGCTCGGCGGGGACCAGCCAGCCCTCGTCGGGGTGGTCGAGCAGCGAGTCGCACCGATCCTGGACGAAGAAGCCGTGGGTCGCGATGTGCAGGATGCGCCGGGTCGGCGCCTCCCGCCGGAACGCCGCCTCGGTGGCTCCGGCTCCGGTCAGTTCGAGCGCCGGTTCCTCCGGGGCGCCGGCGCCCGGCGTGCGCGCCCGCCAGAGCGCCGCGATCTCGCCGGTCTCGGCCGCCGCGCCGGGAAGCGGCCCGAAACGGAGCGATCGGAACTGGCCGCAGGAGGAGCGCAGCCCCTGGCGCTCCGGGACCGCCTCGCTCTCCTTCGATTCGGTCGCGGCGTCCGCCAGGATCGCCCCCCCGGCGTTGAAATCGGGCGCGCCGACCAGGAGGAGACCACGGCCGGTCGGAAGCCGGGCGTTCAGGGCCGCGACGTCGCGCTCCGACGACAGGAGATGGATCCGCAGCGCCCCCTCGACGAGGTAGCGGCCATCGTCGGTCGGCAGGGTGGCGAAATTCAGGAGAGCGATGGCGCCGTCCGGGACGACGAAAACCTGGTCCGCCTGACCGAGCCGGGGCACGAGGCGATCCCAGACCGCCCGTCGCACCTCGATCGCCGCCGCGCGGTAGCGCGCCTCGGCATCGGCGTCGACGGGCGGCGCGGCCGCCTCGTCGTGCCAGCGGCGGATTCGATCCTCGATCGCCGACGCCGGGCCCAGGGGGATCGCGGTGATCCGTCCGGTGGACGCAGCGCGCGCGAAGGCCAGGTATGCCGGAGCGCCGGCCGCCAGGTCGCGATAGCGGACGAAGGCGACCAGGGCGGTGCGGGGAGGCAGCGCGGCGACGACGCCGGCGAGACCGACGTCCCGGACGGCGAGCTCCCCGCGGTAGACGGCGCTGCGATCGGCGAGCGCCGATTCGGCGCGGTCCTTCGCCTCGATGAGCGTCAGGAGGCGCGCCTGATAGGCTTTGCCGTCGGCCGCGTCGCCTTCGCTGCTCATGAAGCGCGCCAGCGTGCCCCGCGCGTCCGAGAGGTTCGCCGCGAGCCGGGCGACCTCTCCCGACTCGTGCTCGAGGACGGTGCGATGCCGCGCCGCCAGCTCGTCGAGGACGAGGGCGCGCGAACGGACGACGGCGTCCCAGGCCGTCGTCACCGTGGCGGTCGTGGCGCCGCCCGCCACCAGGGTGCAAGGCAGGTCGAAGAGCGCGTGCAGCGTCGCGGCATAGCCCAGCGCGGTGCGCTCCGGGAGCGCGCGGGCGGTTCGCACCAGGCTCGAGCGCAGCGCCCGGATCGCGCCGAAGGCGTCGTCGAGCGACCGACCGCGCTCCCCGATGCGCCACCGCAGCCGCGCGAGGTGGCCGAGCGCCGTCGCGGTCTTCGGGTGCTCCGGCCCCAGGGTCGTAGCGTAGACCCGGTGTGCCTGGTCGAGGAGGGCTTCGCTCTCACCATTCCGGGAGCGCGCCTCGTCGACGAGAGCCAGACTGACCAGCGCGCTCGCGACCAGCGGGCTTTCCGCACCGTGGTTCGTTTCGAAGATCGATCGGGCGCGCTCGAGATCCGTGCGGGCGCGATCGAGATCGCCCATCAGGAGAAGGAGCTCGCCGAGCGCCTGCGCGCTGTACCCGGTGACGTCGGCGGTCGGTCCGAAGAACGACTCGCGGAGGCGCAGGCTCCGCTCGAGCGCCGTGCGGGCCGACGGGTAGTCGCCCATCTCCATCAGCAGGCGGCCGTGCCCCGAAGAGGAAGCGTCGGGATGGTTCGGACCGACCGCCTGCACGATCAGGTCGTACGACTTCTGCATGTGCGGGCGGGCGCCGGCGTAGTCGCCGATCTCCATCAGGAAGAGCGCGAGATTGTAGTGCGCGCTGCCGAGACGGAGGCTGTCCGGCCCGAAGGAGCGCGTCAGGCGGTCGAGGGCGTCCTCGTAGAGCGGGCGAGCCGAGGCGTAGTCGCCCGCGGTGGAGTCCAGAAGGGCGAGAAAGCCGATCGATTCCGCGAGCTCGAGGTGGTCCGGCCTGAGGATGCGACGGCGGATGGTCAATGCCCGGTCGCAGAACCCGCGCGCGAGGCGGAGGTCGTCCTGGCGGTACGCGACCACCCCCCGCCGGTGCAGGGCGCGCGCCAGGCGGGCGTCGCCCGTCCCGGGACTCATCTCGGCGAGGCGCGCCGCACGATCGAGCCGCGCGGTCGCGCCTTCGAAGTCGCTCACCAGCGTCGCCTCGTAGCCCATCTCGATGAGGACGTCGACCAGGAGCAGGTCGGGCACCGTGCCGGCGTGCTCGCGCAGTTCAACCGCCCGCGCGAGATCGGCGCGCGCGGCGGGGTAGTTCCCGGCCAGTCGCTCGGCCACGCCGAGATTGAAGAGCGGCGCGGCGGTCGACGGATCGTCCTCTCCGGCCAGCGACCGTCGGGTCTCGAGAGCGCGACGCGCCAGCGTGAGACCTTCGGCCCCGACCGCGTTCCCATCCAGGTTGAGGGCTTCGACCAGCAGATCGAGCGCGAGCGCCGTCTCGAGAGACGCGGGACCGGTCGCGGCCTCCGATGCGGCCAGCAGCCGGCGCGCCGCGGTCTCCGCTTCGTACAGGCGCCCGTCGTCGAGGAGACGCCGGACTTCCTCGGCGGGCGTGAGCGCGTCGGGATGGAGAGGAGTGACAGAAATCGACATCAGGATCAAGGCGAGAGCGACGATGCGCATGCGTGGCCCCTGATGAGCGAGCGTGTGATGCATCTTATCCATAGAGACCACCGCGCGTTCAATCGTCGCCCACCATGCGGTTCGATCGAAACCCGATCGGGTCGGGCCGCGACCAACCATCAACGAGATCGATCTCGCCATCGAACAGGACAGCGCGAACCACACAACCGGATCGCCCGGCGGGCGATCCACAAGGGCGGGCCCGCGGCGACGCGGGCATCGCCCGGGAGGTCACCATGGACAAGCGCGGATTCAATCGAGGGGCGTGGCTCCTCGTGCTGTTGCTGGTGCCGAGCATCACACCGGCGGCCCTGCAATCGAGCAGCACGCCGCTCCCCGCGGCGATCGCGGACGAGATCGCCTGCAAGGAGTATCGCTTCGTGGCTCTCGACGACGGGGCGATCAGCGCCCCGAACCGGGCGCAGGAC
>DATKFL010000052.1:0-2794 GCA_035511355.1 Dongiaceae bacterium | reverse complement strand
CCGGCATGCTCGAGCCGACGCGGGTCGCCTGCCGCGTGGTCGACGAATCGGTGCGGACAGTGGTCGAGGCGACCCTCTCGCTCGGTGGGGTCGCGGTGGTGACCGCCGATCACGGCAATGCCGAGACGATGATCGATCCGCGCAGCGGAGGTCCGCTGACCGCGCACACGACGAACAGGGTCCCGGTGCACGTCGCGGGGAAGGGTCTCGAGGGGAGACGCCTCAGGGACGGCGGCCTGCTGGCCGACGTCGCCCCGACCATGCTGGAGATCATGGGGGTGGAACTCCCCCGCGAGATGGAGGGCCGGTCCCTGCTGCGGGGATAGGCCGGATGATCGGGGTCGCGACGGTGGCCCGGCGGGCCGCCGCGCTGCTTTTCGAAACACTGCTTCCCGCCGACTGTCTCCTGTGCGGGGTCTGGCTGCCGTTCCGCCAGGAGGGGGGTGTCTGCCTCCCCTGCTGGGAGCGGCTGCCCTGGCGCCCGGGGGGGCGCACGCCGCGGCGCGGCCCGCTCGACCGATTCGTCTGGGGCGCCGATTACGACGGCGACTTCCGCCGCCTCATCCGGATCTACAAGTTCGAGCGGTTCGACCCGCTCGGGAAGCCGCTCGGCCGGGCGGCCGCAGGGCGACTCCGCGGCGGGCGTCTCGACCCGCGCCGCGCTCTCGTCGTCGTGCCGGTGCCGCTGCACTGGACCCGGCGGTTCCGTCGCGGTTTCAATCCGGCCGCGCTCCTCGCCGACGGACTCGCCGACGCTCTCGGGCTTCCGGTGGTTCGGAACGCCCTCCTGCGCCGCCGGCGCGGCCGGCACCAGGTCGGGCTGGGGAGGCGCGAGCGACGCCGGGCGCTCGCCGGGGTGTTCGTCGCGCCGCGACGCGCCACCCGACCGCTCCGAGGGCGCGACGTGCTCCTGGTGGATGACGTGGTGACCACCGGCGCCACGCTCGAGGCCTGCGCCGAAGCGCTCCGCAAGGCAGGGGCGCGGTCGGTCGTCGGCTTCGCCCTCGCCCGCACGCCACGGATCGGCGTCGACCCGCGGAACGGCTAGCTAGAAACTGAGCTTGCGCAGGAAGCGCCGGCGTTCGTGCTGCGCGATGCCGGCGTAGAACGGGGCGGCCGCCTTGAGATAGCGGTCCCACGAGTCGACGAAGACGACCAGGCGGTCGAGCCCGCCCTGCGGCACCCAGACCCCATGGTCGGCGATGCAGCGATAGATGGCGACCCCGGAGGTGGCCGAGTAGTTGACCGGCCGCATCACCGTGACGCAGTAGGGGCACTTCACGATCCGCCGGGTCTCCGAGTGATGCAGCCCGAAGGTCGGCTTGGTGCTGGCGGAGAAGCGGGTCAGCTCGCGCGCGCGCTCGACCGGCAGGGTGCGCGGACCGACCTCGAGGATCCACTTGAGGCGGCCTTCGTCGAGCCAGGTGCCGCCGCAGTCGCCGCAGCTCTCCACCGGAATGGTGGCGTACTGTCCTTCGTTCAGCATCGAGCCGCAACCGGAGCACCACATGCCGCACGTCCCTCCCCCGCCCCGCCGCGCCAGGCGCGACGGGACGAGCCCCATATACGGCCAAAAGCCACGTCCAGCAAGGGTTTCGGACGATCTGTCCCGGGTGTCGGCCGGCCGGCGGGCCTGTCGGCGGGACGACGGTCCGTAGCCGGCGCGCACCACGCGATCGGCCGGCCGCAAGGTTTGACAGCCCCGGGATGCTCGGGTAGCATTGCCGGCCGCTCGGCGCCTGCCGGGCGATCGCTTCTCAGGTGGCTTCGACTCTCGAGGGGTTCATGATGATGGGGTCCGCACTGTCGCGCCGCGCCGGCCTGCTGCTGGCGGCGGCACTCGTCTTCGCCGCCGCTTCGACCGCGGCACCGGCGCAGGAAGCGTCCAAGGGAAGCTCGGACCTCTACGTCCACCTCGAGACCCGGCAGCCCCTGATCTACACCGGCGATCCGCACGAGGTCACCATCCTGTTCAAGAACAACGGGAAGGAGACCTGGACCAACCCGGGGATCGAAATCGAGGCCGGGTTCCAGGTGTTCGACGCCGACGGCAAGAAGGTCGAGCGGGCGAAGAACCCGACGTCGCTCAAGGACGCGCAGCCCAAGGTGCTTGAGCCGAACGCCTACTTCGGGAAGATCGTCGACTTGAACGCGCTCTTCCCGAAGATGACCGCGCTCGGCAACTACAAGATCACCTGGAACGGCGCCGGCGTCAGCGAGAAGTCGATCACCTCGCGGGTGATCAAGAAGTACGACACGGCGCGCGACTATCAGGCGGTGATCGACACGGAGTTCGGCCCGATCGTCCTCGACTTCTACAAGGACCTGGCGCCGCTGCACGTCAAGAACTTCATCGACCTCGCGAACCAGGGATATTTCGACGGCAAGATCTTCCACCGCACGATCAAGGGCGAGGCGGCGTTCGGCGGCTCGAGCACCGGCGACGAGCGCGGCGGCCCCGGCTACACCATCCCCTCCGAGCCGAACGGCCTCAAGATCCTCGCCGGCTCGGTCGCCCAGGTGCGCAACAACTTCACCGGCCCCGAGGAGTCGGGCGGCATCTTCATGATGGCGGTCGCGCCGCAGCCGGAGATGGACAACCGGTACACCGTCTTCGCCCGCATCTCGTCCGGTCTCGAGACGGTGAAGGCGATCACCAACCTCCCGACCGCGGGCGGCGGCGGGGCGCGCGTGGCGGCCCGGCCGATCAAGGACGTGGTCATGAAGAAGGTCGAAATCCGCGAGAAGCCCGCCGCGAAGAAGTAGCCGCGGCCGCGGCGCGCGCCCCCCGGTC
>DATKFL010000051.1:0-3096 GCA_035511355.1 Dongiaceae bacterium | reverse complement strand
CGCTGACTGCGCTGGACCTCCCGACGCCCCGGATCGGGCCAGACGAGGTCGTCGCTCATGCGATCCATGTGGACGGCTACGGCAACGTCACGCTCGACCTCGACGCTTCAATGCTCGCCGACGGCCCGCTGCGGCCCGGCGAGGCGCTCGACATCCGCGCACCCGACGGCCGCTTCGAGGCGGTCTGGGCCCGGACCTTCACCGACGTCGATCCCGGCGAGGTGCTCCTCTTCGAGGATTCCTCCGGGGCGCTCGCGCTGGCGGTGGGCGGAGGGAGTGCCGCGGGGCTGATGAATCTCGCGCCCGACGGCGAGGTCACATTCCGACCATTGAAGTGACCGAGTTCGGACACCCCCACCGCCACTTCCGGCGCACGGACTCGACCAATGAGCGCGCCAAGGAGCTCGCGACGGCCGGGGCCGCTGGCGGGCTGGTGGTCACCGCCGATGAGCAGACGACGGGCCGCGGTCGCCGCGGCAACGAGTGGTTCGCGCCGCCCGGCTCCTGTCTCCTCTACTCGGTGCTACTGCGCCCCTTCGCTCCAGATGGAGACACCCTGCTGCCCCTCGCAGTGCCGGTTGCGGTCTGCGAGGCCGCCGAGGCGGTCGCTCCCGTCCGCTGCCAGGTGAAGTGGCCGAACGACGTCTGGGTGGACGAGCGCAAGGTGGCGGGCGTACTGGTCGAGGCTCGCCCGGAGGAGGGCTGGGCGGTGATCGGAGTCGGCCTGAACGTCGCGATCCCCCAGGACGAGTTCCCGCCCGAGCTCCGGGAGACGGCGGCCTCGGTGCTGCCGACCGAGGCGGAGGGCGGAGTGCCGCCCGGGGGCGCGCCCGGCGTGCGCCGCGCACTCGGGGCCCTCAACGACAACCTGGGGCGCTGGGTAGGCGCCGGCGACGATGAGGTGCTCTCCGCCTTCCGGGTCCGGGATGCCCTCTCCGGCAGGCAGATCTCATGGGACGGCGGCGAGGGCGTCGCGCAGGAGATCGACGAGCGCGGTCACCTTGTGGTGGAGAAGGCGGATGGGGAGCGAGTCAGTCTTGGTGCCGGCGAGGTCCACCTCGCCGTCGCGCGCTAGCCAGACCTGGCTAGTCGGCTGCTTCTGTCTCGGCTTCTTCTGCCTCGGGTGCCGAGCCGTTCTCGCTCTCGGCGACCTCGAGCTCTTCGACGTCCCGCTCCTCCGCCCGCGCGCCATTTGCCTTTGCGCCTCCGCCCTTCGCGGCTCCGCCGCCCTTGCGCTTCCGGCGCCGGCGGCGACCCCCAGACTTGGGGAAGTTGCGAAGCAGCTCGCGGGCGACGGCGGACGGCTTGCGGGCGGCGCGCATTCGGGCCCCTCGCAGGACCTCCTCGCCCTCGGGCGTGTGGGCGATCCCTGCGGCGAGCAGGGCCGCGGCCAGCCGGCGGTCCTGGTTCCGCGCGGCGTGCACCAGCCGGCGGGCGTTTCTCCCGTGGGCGCGCCCCGATGAGTTGACCAGCAGCCCGAGCAGGCGCTTCGTCTCGGGCCAGCGCTGGACGGCGTACTCCTCGTGCAGGTCGCGGGTGTAGTCGGCGAGGCGCCAGACCCAGGCCTGCGCCTGGTCGCGACGGCCGATCCGTCGCTCGGCGAGGGCCTCCAGCATGACCTTGCTGCCCGCCCGCCGGTCGTCGCGCGACCAGGTGCCGATGGTGTCGATCGCGTCGTCGAAGGCTTCCGCGTCGCGCATGGCCGCGATCTCGGTGAGTGCCTTGATGCGCAGCTGTTGGTTGCGGTTGCGCTGCACGCAGGTGAGCAGGAAGCGGCGGCGGAGCTCCTTGCTCTGGTCGTGCTGGAGCATCGCCTTGGCTCGGCGCCAGCCCGAAGGGTTGACTCGTGCTCCGGCGAGCGCCGCCCAGACGTGCTGCTCGGAGTGGTTCAGGTTCTCGACGGCGATTCGCCAGAGCTCGCGCTCCAGGACGCGCAGGCGGCGGTTGGAGTCGTCCGAGACCGGCACGACGCGCTTCTCGACCCGGACCCGGCGGCCGCGGCCGCGCCGCACCGGGCCGACCACGATCGCGCCGCCACGGTAGACGTCGCGGTCGAGCAGGCTGTGCAGGGTGACGATCGTCTCGTCGTGGGTGGTGGCCGGGTGGACGAAATCGATGACGAGACCCGCCTCCTTGCCCGGGTTGCGTCTGGTGACACGGCCGACCCGCTGCTGGTAGACACGCCGGGAGGCGGTCGGCGCGAGGTGCATGCAGATCGTCGCGCGCGGGCTGTTCCAGCCCTCGGCGAGCAGCATCGCGTTGCAGAGCACATCCACTTCGCCTCTTTCGAAGCCGGCCAAGATCTCGGCGAGCTCCCGCTTCGGCGTCTCACCGGAGACCGCGCGGGCATTGATCCCGGCCTCCTGGAAGGCCTTGGCGACGTTGTTGGCGTGCTTGACGCCGGCTGTGTAGACCACTCCCGGCACCCGTCGGAAGCGCGACCGGTAGAGGTCCGCGATCGCGACGTTGAAGGGTGTCTGGTCCAGCAGCTTGGCCAGCTCCTCCTGGTCGAAGTCCTGGTCCACCTCGCCCTTCCGCAGGGGCACCTTGGCGATCGTCCTCACGCCCGGGCCCGGCGGGATGCGAACGCAGCGCAGAGGCGCGATCACCCCGCGGCGCGCCGCCTGGGCGAGGTCGAAGCGGGAAGTCTGTGTGGGGAAGAGATCGGTGACGTGGCGGGCGATCAGCGCGCCGGTCGCGGTCATGCCGATGAAGACCGGGCCGGGCCAGGCGCGGATGCATGCGCTGGTTTTCTCGCCCAGCGCGGTGTGCGCCTCGTCGCAGATCACCACCGAGTAGGCGTCGGAGACTTTCTTGTAATTGCGGACGAACCACTGGTAGGTCTCGACTGTGACCGGGCCGTAGGGGTGGTCGGCCCCGTCGAGTAGGGCCGGCGAGAGACGGTCGGCGTAGCCACGGTCGGAGATCTCGCCGATGAACTGATCGACCAGGTTGCGGCGGTGGGTGAGGATCAGGACGCCGCCGGTGCGGGTCGCCTCGATGAAGCCGACCGCGGCGACGGTCTTGCCCGCGCCGGTCGCGTGCTCGAACCAGAAGCGGCGCGCCGCGCCGGGATCGTCGGGGGCCTCCTCGACG
>DATKFL010000050.1:0-8468 GCA_035511355.1 Dongiaceae bacterium | reverse complement strand
GCCTCGGGACCGCGCCGGCCGAGCGCCATGATCAGCGGCACATGCGTGGTCCCTTCGTTCAGGTAGAAGCCGTGCCCGGTCTCCTTCCGATCGCCGAGCCCCTCGCCATGGGTCGCGGCGACGATGAACAGAAGGCGCGCGCCGGGAAGCCGATCGCGCAGGCTCCGCACCACCGATCCGACCGCGGCGTCGGTCGCCGCCACCTCGCCGTCGTAAGGCGACGCCGGGTAGGCGCTCTTCTGCGGTTCGACCGGATCGTAGTCGTAGTCCGGATCGTGGAAGTGGAGCCACAGGAAGAACGGCTTCTCCTTCGCGAGGCCCTCGAAAACCTGGAGCCCCCGGTCCGCCACCTCCGCGGCGCGCCGCTCTTTCGAAAGCCCGGCGATCGGCTTGCGGATCCCCTTGATCGTGTCGTCGTACAGGTCGAAGCCGGACGCCAGGCCGCGCACCGAGTCGACCCTGTCGCTGCCGACGACGGCGGCGGTCGACCAGCCGGCGGCGCGCAGGCGATCGGCCACGGTCGGGATGCCGCTCCGCAGGCGTCCGCTCAGGTCGTCCCGCAGGCCATGCGTCGACGGCAGGACCCCGGTGAGGATCGACGCCGCGCTCGGGGTGGTCGACACCGACGCGGTGTAGGCCCGTTCGAAGCGGACCCCGGTGACGGCCAGCAGATCGATCGCCGGGGTCGCACCGGCGTTTCCGGGCGTGTAGCACCCGACATGGTCGGTCCGCAGGCTGTCGATCGTGAACAGCACGATTCCCTGACGGCCGTTCGCGGCCGCGGGCGCCGAAACCGGCCCCGGGGTGTCGGCTGCCGGGAGACCTCCCCCGCCGACGGCCGACGCGATCACGAGCGCCAGCCCGGCGAATCTCCACATCCGCTTCATCGCTCGATCACCTCGATCGGCCCGTGCGACGCCGCCCGCCCCGAGACCGGCAGCGCCGTCGCGAAGAAATTCCCGATCGCCTCGTCGTACTGCCGGCGATCCTCGGCGTACAACCCTTCGAGGCCGGAGCGTCGCAAGGTCAGGAGGCTCCGGCCCCCGTCCGCCATCTCGGGGATGGCGTCATAAAGGGCGGTGGCCTCGGCCAGTCGATCGGGCCACTCGGTCGCCGCGATGATCAGCACGTTGCGGCCCCCCAGATCGGTCTCCCGACGCGCCAGCGACACCTCCGAGAGTCGACAACGGAAGTAGGGATCGTACAGGAGCCTTGCGAGCGGAACAACCAGTCCCAGGGGGGGCGGCAGCATCGCGCGCAGGCGCCGGTCGGCCTCGGAGGGGATGTCCCGGTAAGGCCCGTCGAGCGCCAGGGCCCGGAGCTCCGGCGTCTCGAGCGCCGCGAGGGCGAGCGCGTACGCCCCCATCCCGACGCCCCAGCCTCCGATCGGCGCCTCCTTGTCGCGGCTGGAGTTCTTCAGGTACTCCGCCGCCGCCAGGACGTCGAGACGCTCGCTGGCTCCGAGCGTGCTGCGCGCGGCGCCGCTCCCCCCGTGGCGTCGGAAGTCCAGGAGCAGCAGGCGGTATCCGGCCCGGTTGAGAATGACCGCGCTGTTGAGCAGGTCGCTGCGCGATCCGCCGAGATCGTGACAGAGGATGATCGCCGGCGCGCCCCCTTTCCCGTGCACCAGCCACGCGGCGAGACGCACGCCGTCGGCGGCGTCGAAGGTGACCTCTTCGGCCTTCAGGAGAAGGTCGGCCGGATCCTGGGGATCCTTGCGGGACGGGATCTGTGTGGCGGCGCCGAGCAGGGCGAAGATGCCGAGGACTGCGATCGCCACCGCGGCGAGCGCCGCGATCACGAAGTGGGCCGCCCGGCCCTCCTCGACCGACCTCCTCTGGACCGGGTTCATCGGCGCGTGACTCCAGGGGGCGGCCCCGATCCGATCAAGGGCCGGATCGCTACTTCTCCCACTCGACCGGGAAAAGGGCGCCGGCCTTCTCGGGCGTGATGGTCACGCCGAGGAGGGAGGCCGCATGCGCCAGGACCGGGTCGCGACCGGCGGCGAGATCCTCGGCGCTCGGCACCATGACGGTGTCGGGGGTGACGCCGTTCTTCTCGAGGCTGCGGCCGTCCGACATGATGATGTCGGCCACGGTCACTTGATTCGAGAACAGGATTCCCGACGCGTCGCCGACCAGGTGCGAATAGCTGCGCGACATCATCACCGCCCCGGCGGTCCGGTCTCCCACCACCGCTCCCCGCCCGGCGAGCTGGATCGTCCGGGCCAGGAGCTCGGCGCAGGAACCGGAGTCGCTGTCGACCAGCACGACGATCTTGCCCTGATAGACCTCGCCGGCCTTCTTCGAGACGACCGGCTTGATGTCCTCGCGGCTCTTGACGTCGCCGATCTTCACCTCGTCGCCCATGAAGGCCCCGGCCATCCGCTCGAGCGACTCGATGGCGCCGCCGCCGTTGCCCCGCAGGTCGAGCACCGCCGCCTGGTGATCGCGCACGCGGCGCATCTCGTTCGCGACCTCCGCAGCGGTGAGGTCGAAACCCGGCATGCGCCAGACGACCAGGGGGGCGCCGTAGTCCACGAAGATGTGCCGGCCGCGGTGCGCCTCTTCGTCGATCTCATGGATGTAGTTCTCGACGTCGCTTGCGCGGGTCAGATCGATCACCTTCTTGAGCTGCTCGATGCGGGCGCTGATCTCGACCGTGCGCGGCTCACCGCCGGGGCTCCGGACCTGCAGCGAGAAGGTCGGACGGGGCGCGATCACGCGGTAGACGTAATTGATCCCCCAGAGCGCGTCCCGGCTCGGACGGTTTCCGTCGATGGCGAGCACCAGGTCTCCGGGTTTCAGCCCCTTGGCCGCCGCGTCCGACCCCGGCTGCACCGCCGTGACGTAGCACTGCTCGCCCACGATCTGCATCTGCCACCCGAAGTGCACCCTGACCGAGCGTCCGGGAGGGATGAAGACGGTGTGCGAATCCTTGAGCTGCAGGAAGGGACGCGCCAGGGCCGCGAACAACTGCGACACCGACGCGGCCTTGTCGAGCTTGTCCGAAGCCGCGCCGAAGGCGTCGTCGAGCGCCACGCCGTGGAAGCCGGGGTCGTAATAGAAGCGCTCCAGGTCGTCCCGGATCACCTTGAGCATCATGCGCGCCCGCGCGCGCTCGAACTCCGGCATCTCCTTGGTCGCGGCGGGAGCGGCGGACGCGGGGCGGGCGGTCAGCGTCGTGGCCGCGAGCAGGATGAGCAGGCTCCGGGCGGCCCAGGGCTTCCGTGCATCGCATCGCATCAAGATTCCCCTTCCGAGGAGCGGCAGGCGGGGCGGATTCTAGCCGCTTCCGCCTCCGCCCGTCGAGCCGTCGGTGGCGGAAAGGTGGCGCCGCAGGCGGCCCGCCAGGGCGGGGCCGACCGCCGCGTCGAGCGCTTCCGGCGCGGCCTCGCGCACCCCCTGGACCGATCCGAAGCGGCGCAGCAGAAGCCGGGCACGCGCCGCGCCGACCCCGGGAACCTGCGTGAGCGCGGTGCCGACGGTCCGGCGGGCGCGCACCTTGCGATGGAAGGTGATGGCGAAGCGGTGCGCCTCGTCGCGAATGCGCTGCACGAGGTGCAGGACCGGCGAGTCGCGCGCCAGGCGCACCGGCCCCTGCCGGTGGTCGAGAAAGATCTCCTCCTCCCGCTTGGCGATCGAGGCCACCCGCAGGTGGCCGAGCCCCAGGCCCTCGAGCACCGCGAGGGCCGACCCGAGCTGTCCCTTGCCGCCGTCGATCAGCACCAGGTCCGGGAGCGGTTTCCCCTCGCGCAGGAGACGCGCGTAACGGCGGCCGACCACCTCGGCCATCGACGCGAAGTCGTCGTTCTGCGTCCCCGCCTTGACCTTGAACCGCCGGTAGTCGGAGCGCTTCGGGCGCCCTCCCTCCCAGACCACGAACGACGCCACCGCGTCAACCCCCTGGAGGTGCGAGATGTCGAAGCACTCGATGCGGTGCGGCGGCTCGTCGAGGCCGAGGATCTCCTGGAGCCCCTCGAGGATCTCGACCCCGTGGGTGTGCGGCGCGCGGAACATCGCCTCGAACGACAGGCGCGCGTTGCGGGTCACGGTCTCGAGCAGCGCCCGCCGCGCGCCCCGCTGCGGCACCAGGAAGGTCACCTTCCCGCCACGCCGCCCGGACAACCATGCGGCCAGCACCTCGTGCGATGCCGGCAGGATCGGCACCACCACGGTCGCCGGCGGCGCGTCGGTGGCGGCGTAGTAGCGCTCGAGGAGCGTTTCGAGGAAGGCCGCGTCGTCCACCTCGACGCCGTCGAACGACATCTCGCGACGGGCCTGCACCTGTCCGCCGCGCATCTGGAAGAGCTGCGCCGACGCCATGCCCCCTTCGCGCGCGAAGCCGACGTAGTCCTGCTCCTCGAGCCCGACCGAGGCGACGGCCTGCTTCTCCTGGGTGCGCTCCAGGGTGCGGATGAGATCGCGGTACTGCGCCGCCGCTTCGAAGCGCTCCTCCGACGCGGCGGCGTCCATTTTGGCGCCGAGGTTTTTCACCAGGTCCCCGGTGCGCCCCTCGAGGAAGAGGCGGGCGTCGTCGACCGCGCGCGCGTAGTCGGCGTCGCTCACCAGACCCGCGCAGGGTCCGAGGCACTGGTTGAGCTGGTACAGGAGGCAGGGCCGCGGCCGGGTGCCGTCGAGATGCTCGTAGCAGGTGGCGACCTTGAAATGCCTGGCGACCATCTGGATGGTGCGGCGCGCCGCGGAGGCCGGCAGGTACGGCCCGAAGTAGGCGTTGCCGTCGAGGCGCGCGCGCCGCACCAGAACGACGCGCGGGAAACGCTCGGTACGGGTCAGCTTGAGATACGGGAAGTTCTTGTCGTCGCGCAGGCGGATGTTGTAGCGCGGCTGCTCCTTCTTCACGAGGCTGTTCTCGAGGATGAGCGCCTCGACCTCGTTGCGGGTCACGATGTACTCGAGGTCGTGAATCTCCGCCACCAGCGCGTCGGTCTTGGCGAACTGTCCGGCGCCGCCGGGCTGGAAATACGAGCGCACGCGGCTCTTGAGCGACTTCGCCTTGCCGACGTACAGCAGGCCGCCGCGCCGGTCGCGGAACAGGTACACCCCGGGGCCATCCGGGAGATCGGCGAGGCGGGCGCGCGCCGGGGTCGTCTCGGTGGGGCCGGAATCGCTCGGGGGGGGCGTCACGTCGTCAGCTCGCCAGCGTCAGGACCTTCTTGAGATAGCGGATGCGGTCGCGCGCGGCGGCCGCTTCCTCGAACTTGAGCGCCGCGGCCGCGGCGTGCATCTGCGCGGTCAGCGCCCCGATCTCCGTCTCGATCTCGGCACCGGTCCGGCCGCGCTCGTCGCGCTCGTCCGATTCGATCGGCACCTTGAGGTAGTCGGCCTCGTAGACGCTGCCGAGCACCTCGTCGATCGACTTGAGGATGCTCTCCGGCGTGATCCCGTGCTCGCGGTTCCAGGCCTCCTGGCGCACGCGCCGCCGGTTGGTTTCGTCGAGCGCGATGCGCATCGAGTCGGTGATCCGATCGGCGTACATGATGACCGTCCCGCGCACGTTGCGCGCCGCGCGCCCGCAGGTCTGGATCAGCGACCCGGCCGAGCGCAGGTACCCTTCCTTGTCGGCGTCGAGGATGCCCACCAGCGACACTTCGGGGAGGTCGAGCCCCTCGCGCAGGAGGTTCACCCCGACCAGCACGTCGAACTCGCCGCGCCGGAGACCGCGCAGGATCTGCACCCTCTCCAGGGTCTCGATGTCGGAGTGCAGGTACTGCACCTTGAGCCCGAGGTCGGTGTAGTAGCGGCTCAGCTCTTCCGCCATCCGCTTGGTGAGCGTCGTGATCAGCACCCGCTCGCCGCGTTCGATCCGACCCCGCACCTCGTGCAGGAGATCGTCGACCTGGTGGCCGACCGGCCGGACCTCGATGACCGGGTCGAGCAGGCCGGTCGGCCGGATCACCTGCTCCACCACCTCGCCACCGGCCACCTCGAGCTCGTGCTTGCCCGGCGTCGCCGAGACGTAGACCCGCTGACCGGCGCGCTCCTCGAACTCCTCGAAGCGGAGCGGCCGGTTGTCGACCGCCGAGGGGAGACGGAAGCCGTACTCCACGAGGTTCAGCTTGCGCGCCCGATCGCCGTGGTACATCCCCCGCAGCTGCGGCAGGGTGACGTGGCTCTCGTCGATGATCAGGAGATGGTCCTTCGGCAGGTAGTCCATCAGGGTCGGCGGCGGCTCGCCCGGTTTCCGCCCGGTCAGGTGCCGGGAGTAGTTCTCGATCCCCTGGCAGTAGCCGATCTCCCGGATCATCTCCAGGTCGAACATGGTGCGCTGGTGCAGACGCTGCGCCTCGAGGAGCTTCTTCTCCGATTCGAGCACCGCGAGGCGCTCGGCCAGCTCGGCCTTGATCGTCTCGACCGCCCGGGCCAGCCGGTCGCGCGGCGTCACGTAGTGCGAGTTGGGATAGATCGGCAGCCGGTCGAGGCGCCGGACCACCGCCCCGCGCACCGGGTCGATCGCTGCGACGCTCTCGATGGCGTCGCCGAACATCTCCACCCGCACCGCGAACTCCTCGTACGAGGGGAAGATCTCGACCACGTCGCCCCGCACCCGGAACTTGCCGCGCTCGAGGTCGAACGGCGTCCGCTCGTACTGGATCTCGACCAGCTTGCGGAGCATCGCCTCGCGATCGAGGGTCGTCCCCGGTTCGAGCAGGAGCATCATCCCGTGGTACGCCTCGGGCGACCCGAGACCGTAGATGCACGACACCGAGGCGATGATCACCACGTCGCGCCGCTCGAACAGGGAGCGGGTCGCCGAGTGGCGCAGGCGGTCGATCTCGTCGTTGACGGTCGCCTCCTTCTCGATGTAGGTGTCGCTCTGCGGGATGTAGGCCTCGGGCTGGAAGTAGTCGTAGTACGAGACGAAGTACTCCACCGCGTTGTCCGGGAAGAAGCGCCGGAACTCCTGGTAGAGCTGCGCCGCAAGGGTCTTGTTGTGCGACAGGACGAGCGTCGGCCGTTCGACCGCCTCGATCACCTTCGCCATGGTGAAGGTCTTGCCGCTGCCGGTGACCCCGAGCAGCACCTGGTGGCGGCGTTTTTCGTTCAGGCCGGCGGTGAGGCGGCGAATCGCCTCCGGCTGATCGCCGGCCGGCTCGAACGGGCTCTCCAGTCGGAACAGTCCCGGCATCGTCCCCTCGTCGTTCCCCCGTGGAAACCCTTGACACTCCCCGCGCCACGGTGTACTGAGCGCGGCATGTCCTCCGACGCGTCGACGCCCGGAGGTCGCGCCGGCGCCGCCGGACGCGACCTGCCGCTTCCCCTCGAGGCGTTCGAGCGCTACCGCGACCCGGCCGGCCCGCGCACCCTCGTGCTCGATCTCTCCGGCGTCGCGGTCGAGCTCTCCGGTCTCCCGGAAACGCTCGCGGAAGCCATGATCGCACGATACGGGCCGTTCCTCGGCGCGGGCGACGGGACCGGACGTCCCCTGCGCGTCATGGTGCGGTCGGCGCCGCTCGACTACTTCATCCCGCCGCCGCCCGCCGACGCGGCGGAGTACTACCGGGCCCCGACCGCCTACGACGGATCGATCTTCCGACTGACGACCTACAGGCTGGCGGCCTGGTTCGACGTCCGGAACCGCGAAGGCCAGGTGCTCCTGGGCGCCGGCGGCTTCGACCCGGCGCCGCGCGCGATGGAGAACTTCCTGCGCTCGGCGGTCGCCTGGCTGGCGATCGATCGCGGCGGGCTCTTCCTGCACGGCGCCGGCATCGTCCGGCGGGGCCGTTGCTACCTCTTCTACGGCCCCACCGGGGCGGGGAAATCGACTCTCGCGGCGCTGTCGCGCGAGGGTGACGTGATCAGCGACGACCTGAGCCTGCTCCTGCGCGAGCCCGGCGGCCTGGTCGCGGCCGGGAGCCCCTTCCGCGGCACCTACACGGGGGGCGGTCCGGTCACGGGTCGGTTCCCCGTCGCCGGCTTCTACCGGCTGCGCAAGGACCAGCAGACCGCAGTGCGTCCGGGCGACGCCGGCTGCTTCGCCGACCTCCTGGGGAACCTCCCGTGGGTCGTCGATCAGCTGCCGCGTTTCCCTGACCTCATCGACCAGGTCCACCGCACCGTCGAGGGCTCGCGCTTCGCGTACCTGCATTTCCGCATGGACGAGGATTTCTGGCCGGCGATCGATCGCGCTGAACGAGGCTGATCCGCCGCGCGCCCCTCAGGGGGCGACGAAGCGCCCGGCGACGAAATCGGCGCGCTGCCACTCGATCGTCCCGAAGCCGGCGGCGCGCGCTTCGACGATCACCTCCTCGACGCCGAAGCGGTGCAGGAACGAGGTGCCGATGCTGCCGTCGGGCGCGAGATAGCGCGTGTACCAGTCGCCGGGTTCGCCGGCGGCGCTCCCGCCACCGCCGTCGCGACGGCACCAGGCGATGCGCGTTTCGAGCCACGACCGGAACCCGTGGTGCCGGCGCACGCTGAACAGCACCGGCCCGCCGCGGCGGAGCG
>DATKFL010000049.1:0-4220 GCA_035511355.1 Dongiaceae bacterium | reverse complement strand
CACGGCGCCGGCGCCGGCGCGGCGGGTCGGACCTCGTCGCCGCCCCGCACCCCGGCCCGGCTCATCCTCGCCCGCGATCCGGAGGGCGATCTCGCGGCCCTCGTGGTGCAGGGATGAGCGGCCCGACCGGTCCGGCGACCCCGGCCGCGGCCTCTCTCTGCTCCGAGCTGAAGGCGCTGCTCGTGGCGCGGCTCCGACTGCAGCACCTCGACCCGGCGTCGATCGCCGACGACGAACCGCTGGTCGGCGGCGCGCTGGCGCTCGACTCGATCGACATGCTGGAGCTGGCGCTCGCCGTGGAGGAGCGGTATGGCGTCAAGGTCGCCGACGCCGAGAAGGCGCAGGCGGCCTTCCGGTCGATCGCCGCGCTCGCCGGGTTCGTGGCGGCGCACCGGCCCGGCGCGGCCGGCCCCGGGGCGGCCGGATGAGCGGCGGCGGCGCTCCGCCCCGGGCGCGACCGCGCATCCTCGCCATCATCCCGGCGTACCAGGCGGAGCGCACCCTCGCCGCGGTCGTCGCCGCGACCACGCCGATCGTCCCGGATGTCCTGGTGATCGACGACGGCTCCACCGACGGCACCTCCGAGATCGCGAAGCAATCGGGGGCGGCGCTCCTGCGGCTGCCGCGGCATCGGGGCAAGGGGGCGGCGCTCAAGGCGGGGTTCGCCCGCGCCCTCAGGAAGGAACGTGATGCCGTTGTCACCCTCGATGCCGACGGCCAGCACGACCCGCGCGAGATCGCGAAACTCCTCGACTGCTGGGGGCGCACCGGTGCCGCCCTGGTGATCGGATCGCGCGCGCACTTGGTCGATGGCATGGGGCGCGGGCGACGGTTCGGCAACCGCTTCGCGCGCCGCGCGGTGTCGTACTTCTCCGGCCACCCGGTCGAGGATCCGCAGAGCGGGTTCCGCCTCTACGACGCCAACCTGCTCCGCACCCTGCCGCTCCGGGGTCAGCGCTACGAGCTGGAGAGCGAGGTGATCGTGCGGGCGGCGCGCGCCGGCTTCGGCGTGGTCAGCACCCCCGTACGGCTGGCGCAGGTCGACGGTCTCGCGACCAGCCACTTCCGTCCCTGGCGGGACACGGCGCGCATCTGCGTCGCGGTTCTCGGGGCGCGCTACCTGAGGCCGCGCGGCCCCGCCGGCGACTGAGCGATCTCCCTCGCCGCCGCCGCGAGACGCGCGCCGACCTCGAGGTTTCCGGCGGCATGCGGCGCCGCCTCGGCGCCTTCGAGTCCGCCGGCGGCCGGGGCGAGGCTCCGGCTCGTGTGCTCGGCGAGATACTCGCCGGCGCGCATCATCCGCTGGGTGCGCCGCAGGACGCCATACAGCGCCGGCAGATCGCGCAATCGGACCTGCGCCGCCCAGTCGCGCCAGCGCTTCCGGCCGCCGAGGTTCAGGATCGAGCGCCTCCAGGTCTCGGCGTAGAGATGGAAGAAGCGCGCAGCACCCAGGCGCGGCTCCCAGAGCGCGTGGTGCATGTCATAGCGGAACCACGGCCCACCGCCCCCGCCGCGGGCCGCGAAGTCGTCGTACAGCGCGGTCCCCGGGAGCGGCGTCAGGATGGTGTACCCGGCGCGCTCGAAGCGGTGCTCGGTGACGAACGCCCGGAGCGCCTCGAACTCCTCCTCGCCCCAGTCGGGATCGACGACGAAGTTGCCGGTGACCCCGTAGCGCAGGGCGCGCGCCACCTCGGCCGCCTGCACGCTCTCCGACACCAGGGCGTCCTTGCGCACCCGCGCCAGCCCCTCGTCGGACGGCGCCTCGAGGCCGAAGAAGATGTCGAAGTCCTGCGCCAGCGGCCGCCATGCCTCGAGGAGATCGGGATGCGCCGCCGCGAGGTCGGTGCGCGTCTGCACCAGGATCCAGCGCTTGCGCACCCCGCGCGCCTTGAGCGCCGCCGCCAGCTCGCGGCTCCGCTCCGGATGGTGCCAGAACAGGTCGTCGACGATGAACAGGTGCGGCCCGGCCGACACGATGTCCTCGACCACGGCGCCGATCGATCGCTCGCGGAAGGATCGACCGTACAGCGGCCAGACCGAGCAGAAACTGCACCGGAACGGACAGCCGCGCGCCGTCTCAACGAGCCAGACCGGCCGGAACAGCAGGCACTGGTATCGACTTCGGTAGCGATCCACGAGATCGCGCGCCGGGGCGGGCACCGCATCGAGATCGACCCGGTCGGCCGGGGAGGCCGTCACGACCCATCCCTCCGGGGTGCGGAGGCGCAACCCGGGGACTTCGCGCAGCGGCGTGCGCTTCGCGATCGCCTCGACCAGGAGCGGCAGGATCACCTCGCCGTCGTCGGTGACGATCGCGTCGGCCGCCTCGCCTTCGAGCGGCGCGCTCCAGGCCGCCGCGGCGGCGCCGCCGATGACGATGAACGCCTCCGGCAGCGCCCGTCGCACCTGGCGCGCCACCTCGAGCACCCGGTCGTACTCGAGGGCGTGCAGGCAGGAGATGCCGACGACCGGCGCCTGGTGCCGTCGCAACCAGGAGACCGGCCGCCCCTCGAAGCGCTCCTCGACGACGACCGGATCGTGCCCGCGCGCCCGGAGCGCCGCCGCGGCATACTCGAGCCCGAGCGGCTCGACCTTGAAGAACGGCCCGAGCCCGAACCGCTCGTTCCCCGGATCCGGCCGGATCAGGAGGACCTTCATCCCCTTCAGTCCGCCGAGCGCGCCGGCCCGACTCCATCGCTCAGCGCGCTCTTCTTGCCTTGCATCCCGAGCGAGCGGACGAGGAAGGCGTACTGGTCGGCGGTCTCGTCGATCTGCTTGCCGGTCGGCTTGCCGCCGCCATGGCCGGCGGAGGTCTCGATCCGGATCAACACGGGCGCGTCCCCCGCCTGCGCGTTCTGCATCGCGGCGGCGAACTTGAACGAGTGCATCGGGATCACCCGGTCGTCGGTGTCGGCGGTCGTGATCAGGGTCGCCGGGTACTTCGTGCCCGGTTTGACGTTGTGATACGGCGAGTAGGCCAGAAGCGCCGGGAAGACGTCGGGGTCATCGGCGCTGCCGTAGTCGTCCACCCAGTAGCGCCCCGCGGTGAACTTCTGGAACCGCAGCATGTCCATCACGCCGACCGCCGGCAGGGTCGCTCCGAAAAGGTCCGGCCGCTGCGTCAGGCAGGCGCCGACGAGGAGTCCGCCGTTGCTCCCGCCGGAGATCGCGAGTCGCGCCGGCTTCGTGTAGCCGTTCGCGATCAGCCACTCGCCGGCCGCGATGAAGTCGTCGAAGACGTTCTGCTTCTGCGTTTTGGTCCCGGCGTGGTGCCATGCCTCGCCGTACTCCCCGCCGCCGCGCAGGTTCGGGAGCGCGAAGACGCCCCCCATCTCCATCCAGGCGATGCGCGACGGCGCGAAGGTCGGGGTCATCGAGATCCGGAAGCCGCCGTAGCCGTAGAGCAGCGTCGGCCGGTTGCCGTCGAGCTTCAGCCCCTTCTTGTGGGCGATGAACATCGGCACCTGGGTGCCGTCCTTGCTCTTGTAGAAGACCTGCTTCACCTCGAAGTCCTCCGGCTTGAACGCGACCTGGGGCCGCTTCCAGAGGGTCGAGGCGCCGCTCGCCAGGTCGTAGCGGTAGACCGTCGGCGGCGTGTTGAACGAGGTGTAGGAGTAGGTCACTTCCTTCGAGTCGCGGCGCCCGTTGAACCCCGCGGCGCTCCCGACCCCGGGCAGCGCGATCTCGCGCGCCGGCTTCCCGTCGAGTCCGAAGACCCGCACCCGCGTCGTCGCGTCCTTCAGGTAGCCGACGATGAACTGGTTCCCGGCGAGGTCGGTCGACTGGATCGTCTCGGGAGCCTCGGGGACGAGCGTCTTCCAGGCGCTCCGCTCCGGCTGCCGGACGTCGATCGCGATGATCTTCCCCTTCGGCGCGTCGAGGTCGGTGCGCAGGTAGAAGACCGACCCGTCGTTCCCGATGAAGTCGTACTCGTTCTCGAACGAGCCGATCAGCTCGACCGGCATGCCGTACGGCCGGGTGAGATCCTTGTAGAGCAGGCGGTTCTTCTGATCGGTCCCCTTGTGGACCGTGATGACGAGCCATCGCCCGTCCTCGCTCACCTGGCCCGCGTAGTCCCAGTCGGGCTGGTCCGCGCGGTAGTACACCAGGACGTCGTCCGACTGCGGCGTGCCGAGGAGGTGGTAGACCAGCTTGATGTCCTTGTTGAGCGCCTGGAACGCCTGCCCGGCGGGTGGCGCGTCGTAGCGGCTGTAGAAGAA
>DATKFL010000048.1:0-3413 GCA_035511355.1 Dongiaceae bacterium | reverse complement strand
CTACGACCGCCTCGTCGCGCGGCTCCGCGAGCGGTCGGTCCTCGATCACTTCCTCGATTTCCTCGAGAAGCAGGGCGCCGCGATCCCGGCCGAGGCTCGCGCGCGCGACGTGACCGCGCCCGCCGAGTCCAGCGAGGCGATCGAGGAGGCGATCTTCCGCCTCTACAAGACGAGGCCCGACGTCGCGATCCTGCTCGAGCTGATGACCGACTTCGACGAAGGCCTGCAGGAGTGGCGCTACCGGCATGTCAAAATGGTCGAGCGCACCATCGGCACGAAAGGCGGCACGGGAGGCTCGTCCGGGGCAGAATACCTGAGGACCACATTGTTCCAGCCGGTGTTCGCCGATCTCTGGGCGATCCGGAACCGGCTCTAGCGCAGGGCGGCGCGACGGGGAGGCGGCGATGTCGATGACGGTCAGGACCCACGGGAACGTGCGCATCCTCGAGATGCAGGGGGAGTTCACCCTGGGTGAAGGCGGCCTGGCGCACCCCCTCGACCTGCGCGGCCGGCGGCTCGACGACCTGAGCGGCGCGCTCCGCGCCCTGGTGTCGCGCGCGCCGCGCGTCATCCTCCTCGACATGGCGGGCGTGACCTTCCTCGACAGCGCCGCGCTCGGCGAGCTGATCGCCTGGAAGAAGCGCGCCCTCGAGCAGGGTTGCGAGATCGCCCTCCTGCGCCCGGTCGGCAAGGTGCGGAAGATGATCGAGATGGTGTCGCTCGACCGGGTGTTCAGGATTTTCGACGACGAGACGGCGGCGTTCGAGGCGTTCGGGGCCTGATCGCCCCCGCGAACCGTTTCAGACCGCCCTTTTCGAGGGCTCCGTGTCCGCGTCGCGCGCCGCAGCGGCGCCCGGCGACGTGCCGGACATCCTGGGTGCCGCGTGCGCCGCCGAGGCGACGCCGTCCGGCGCCGGCACCAGCGCCAGCCATTCGGCGTGCTGGCTGATGTCGAGACCGACCGCCTCGTCCTCCGGCCGCACCCGCACCGAGACGAAGGCGTTGGTCACCTTGAAGATCAGCATCGACATCCCGAACGAGTAGGCTCCAACGATCACCAGCGCCAGGAGGTGCCGCAGGAAGGTGTCGGTGTGTCCCGACATGAGCCCGACGCCGCGCGCCAGCGCCCCGGTCAGGATCATCCCGGCGATCCCGCCGACGCCGTGGCACGGGAAGACATCGAGCGTGTCGTCGAGGGTCGAGCGGCTCTTGAGGTGCACCGCGACGTTCGAGAGGAGGCTTGCCGCCACGCCGATGAAGATGCTGTGCGGCACGCTGACGTAGGCCGCCGCCGGCGTGATCGCCACCAGGCCGACCACCGCGCCGATGCAGGCGCCGAGCGCCGAGGGGCGCCGGCCGCGGAGGCCGTCGAAGAACATCCAGGCCAGCATCGCCGCCGCCGAGGCGGTGTTGGTGGTGGCGAAGGCGTGCACCGCGACCTCGTCGGCCGCGAGCGCCGATCCGGCGTTGAAGCCGAACCATCCGAACCAGAGCATTCCGGTGCCGAGCAGCACGTAGGTCGTGTTCGACGGCGGATGCGCGACGGAGCGGTTGTGGGTCATGCGCGGGCCGAGATAGATCGCGCCGGCGAGCGCCGCGAATCCGGCCGACATGTGCACCACCGTGCCGCCCGCGAAGTCGAGCACTCCCCACTGCTTCAGGAAGCCCTGCGGATGCCAGGTCCAGTGCGCCAGCGGCGCGTAGACGAAGATCGTGAACAGGCAGATGAAAAGAAGATAGGCGGAGAAGCGCACCCGCTCCGCGAACGACCCGGTCACGAGCGCCGGCGTGATCACCGCGAACTTCAGCTGGAACATGGCGAACAGCAGGAGCGGCACGGTCGGCGAGAGGACCGGATCGGTGGAAACCCCGACGCCGCGGAACATCGCGAAGGTGAAGGGATTGCCGATGAAGCCGTGCCACGAATCGCCGAAGGCGAGGCTGAACCCGACCGCCAGCCAGACGAGGCTGACGACGCCGAGCGCCACGAACGACTGCAGCATCGTCGAGATCACGTTCCGCGACCCGACCATGCCGCCATAGAAGAAGGAGAGCCCCGGGGTCATCAGGAGGACGAGCCCCGTGGCGGTGAGAATCCAGGCGATGTCGCCCGCCTGCGCCGGCCTGCCGGTGCGCATCTGCGGCACGTCGGTGGTGAACAGCGCCAGCACGGCGAGGCCGATCAGCAATCCGCACGGAACGATCCAGCGTCGATTCACGACCGTCTCCTTGGCCGCCGCCCCCCCGGAGGGGATGGCAGGCGGACCGGGACGGCGGTGAATCTAGGTTCCGGACGGCCCCGGGGCCAGCCGGCCCCCCAGGAGCTCCAGGAGCGCGGCGCCGTAGGTGTCGAGCTTGGCCGGGCCGACGCCCCGCACCGCCCGGAGCCCCGCGAGGTCGCGGGGCTTCGTGGTCGCCAGCGCCTCGAGGGTCGCGTCGGGGAAGACCACGTAGGCCGGGACGTTGCGCCGGCGCGCCTCCCCGGAGCGCCAGAGACGCAGGCGATCGAAGAGCGCCGTGTCGAAGGCGGCGCCGCGGCTGGAGGCGTGCGGCTCCGGCTCGGCCGCGCCGCCGCGCTTCGGCCCGCCGCGGAGCGGCAGGCGATCCGCCGCGCCTTTCTTCGCGCGACGGCGCGCCGAGGGCGGCTCCGCCTCCGGCATCGCCAGGAGCGGCCGGTGCTCGCCGCGCATCACCACCGCCCCCGCCTCGGTCAGCGCCAGGACGAAGGCGCCCGGCCGGCCCCCCTCGATGCCGCGGCGCTCGAGCAGGCCGGCCTCGAGAAGGGTGTCGAGGATCGTCTTGATCCGATCGATGTGAATCGTCGCGAGTCGCCCGAAGGTCGGAATCCGATCGAGCCCGCGCTCCAGGACCTGCTCGCTGCGCTTCCCGGCGAGGACCTGGGCGATCCGTTCGACCCCGAACCGCGCCGGGAGCCGCGCCACCGCCGAGAGGGCGATGCGCACCTGCTCGTACTCGGTGTCGGAGAGGCCGCGCACGTCGCTGCGGCGCCAGCCGAGGCAGACGTCGCAGGCGCCGCAGCGATCGATGGCGCCGGCCCGTCCCGCGCCGGCGAAGTAGTCGTAGATGAAGCGGGTGCGGCAGGTGCTGCCGAAGGCGAAGCGCAGGATCGTGTCGAGCCGCGAGCGATCGCGGCGCAGCTTCTCCGCCTGCGCCTTGAAGTCGATCGGCGGCTCGCCTTCGCCGGGGCGGAGTCCGGCCTGCTCGGCGGCGCGCCGCAGGAGGCGCGCGGCGGTGGCCGCCGCCATCCCGGCCGCCGCCGAACCGCCGCCGCCCGCGACCGACGCCTCGATCTCCTGGTCGTCACCCGGCCCCTCCCCCATCCGCTCCCAGACCCGGAGAAAGGTCTCCGGGTCGGGGTTCGATCCCTCGAGGAAGAATTCCTGGGTGCGCAG
>DATKFL010000047.1:0-5273 GCA_035511355.1 Dongiaceae bacterium | reverse complement strand
TGCCCTCGCGGAACTGGTCGGCGAGCGGGTCGCTCGTGCAGCCGGTGAGCAGCAGGGCGGACGCCGCGGCGAGCGCGGCCAGCATCGGAAGAGCGCGTCGGATCATGGGGGCGCATTCTACCGCGCCCGCCGCGGCGGCGCGGCGTCGCGCCCGCGCGCGGCGCGCGTTGACACTCCGAAAAACCGTGTGCTACCGTCCGGCGCCTCGAGGGGACGACAGCGTGCCATCGGACAACCGGGCCTCCGGACAGGGGCGGACCGTGGAGAGCCTCTGGAAGCCGGAGGAGGCCGGGCGTCTGCGCGGCGTCGATCTCCTGGCCTACCGCTCCCGTCTCATCGGCCGCGACCCGTCGCTCGTGCTGTACGGCGCCGGCAACACCTCGCTCAAGCAGGAGGAGACCGACTTCCGCGGGCGGGTGGTGCGCGTGCTGCGCATCAAGGGGAGCGGCGCCGATCTCGCCGGCATCGGCCCCGACGGCTTCCCCGGGCTCAGGCTCGAGGATCTCGAGCCGCTCCGCTCGGTGAAGCCGCTCGACGACGAGGCGATGGTCGACTGGCTGCGGCGCGCGCTCGTCGACCCCGACGCGCGGCGGCCGTCGATCGAGACGCTCCTGCACGCCTTCCTCCCCGCGGCGCACGTCGATCACACCCACGCCGACGCCATCCTCGCGCTGACCGACACGCGCGACCCGCGCCGGCACGTCGAGACGGTGTTCGGCGAGGACGCGGTGCTGGTGCCGTACCGACGCCCGGGGCACCGCCTCGCGCAGGAGGTGGCGGAGGCCGCCGCGGCGGCGCCGAAGGCTCGCGCGGTCCTTCTCGAGAAGCACGGCCTCATCACCTGGGGGGACGACGCGCGCGCCTGCTACGAGACGACTCTCGCGATGGTGCGGCGCGCCGGGGAGTACGTCGCGGCCCGATCGCGCGGCGGCGCGGTCTTCGGCGCGCTCGTCCGCCCGCCGCGGCCGGCCGACGAGCGCCGGCGCGCCGCGGCGCGTCTCCTGCCGCGTCTCAGGGGTCTTCTCACCGGCAGGAACGGCGGCGCGGCGCGGCTGGTGCTGCACTTCGACGACGCGCCCGAGACGCTCGACTTCGTCGGGCGCGAGGCGGCGGGCCAGGTCGCCCTCGCCGGGCCGGCGACGCCCGACCATCTCATGTACGTGCGCGCCCGGCCGCTGGTGGCGGCGGCGCCTCCCCCGGGCCTGCCGCTCGAGGAGGAGATCCTGCGCTACGAGCAGGGCCTCGAGAAGGACATGGTGAAGTACGCCGCCTGGTACGAGATCTTCGCGCGCAAGCACGGCGGCGCCGGCGGCGGCCCGGTCGACACGCGCGCGCGGGTCGTGCTCCTTCCGGGGCTGGGGATGGTGGCCGCCGGGCGCGACGCGCGCCACGCGGCGCTGGTCGCCGAGGTCTACCGGCACGGCATCGCGGTGATGCAGGGGGCGCAGGCGCTGGGCGAGTACCGATCGCTGGCGCTGCAGGACTGCCACGACGTCGAGTACTGGCCGCTCGAGCTGTACCGCATGAGCCTGCAGCCCGCGGCCCGCGAACTGTCGGGACGGGTGGCGCTGGTGACCGGGGCGGCGCGCGGCATCGGGCGCGCCATCGCGCTCCGGCTCGCCCGCGAGGGGTGCCATGTCGTCGTGAGCGACCTGGCCGCCGAAGCGACCGCCGAGGTCGCGGCCGAGATCGTCGCGGCGCACGGCGCCGGGCGGGCGCTGGCCGCGCCGGCCGACGTCACCGACGAAGCGGCGGTGGCGGGGCTGTTCGAGGCGGTGGTCCTGGAGTACGGCGGGCTCGACATCGTGGTCAGCAACGCCGGCATCGCGCACGTCAGCCCGATCGATCGGATGGAGGTGAAGGACTGGAGGCGCTCGTTCGAGGTGAACGCCACCGGCCACTTCCTCGTGGCGCGCTCCGCGACGCGACTCCTGAAATCGCAGGGGCAGGGCGGCAGCCTGATCTTCGTGGCGTCGAAGAACGTCCTGGCGCCGGGCAAGGACTTCGGTGCCTACTCCGCCTCGAAGGCCGCCGAGGCGCAGCTGGCGCGGGTCCTGGCGATCGAGAACGGCGCCGCGGGGGTGCGGGTGAACCTGATCAATCCCGACGCCGTGTTCGGGGACTCGGGTCTCTGGTCGCAGGGGGTGCGCGAGGAGCGTGCCCGCGCTCATGGCATCCGCCCGGACGAGCTGGAGGAGTTCTACCGCAAGCGGAATCTCCTCGGGACGCGGGTTTCCGCGGAGGACGTCGCCGAGGCGGCGCTCTGGCTGGCGGGAGATCGATCGTCGCGCACGACCGGGTGCATCCTGACGGTCGACGGCGGGGTGCGCGAAGCCTTCCCGCGCTGAACGGCGCGCGCCCGTCCGGGCGCGCGTGCGGCGCCGGGCCGCGCTACTCCCTGGGGTAGGACGACTGCAGCGGGAAGACCACCGTCCCGCCACGGTCGAGGTAGGTCTGCGACATCACCGCCGCCAGCTTGGAATTGGCGACGATCTGCGGGTTCTTCTTCACCTCGAGAAGCCCCGGGTCGAGCACGAACGCCCGCTCGTACGCCTGCAGCGCCTCGTCGTAGCGATCCATCCGGTCGAGCGCCACGCCGAGGTTGTACCAGGCGAGGGCGTAGTTCGGCTGGATCTTGAGCGCCTTCTTGTAGGCGGTGGCGGCCTCGGTGTTCTTGTCGAGCGCCAGGCGCACGACGCCGAGGTTGTTCCAGGCGGCGGCGGAATTGGGATCGATCTTGACCGCGCGCGCGAAATGGGTCTCGGCATCGACCCGCCGGCCGTGCAGCAGCAGCTGGTTCCCGACCTCGTTCAGGAGATACGGGTTGTCGGGATAGCGCGCCAGCTTCTCCTGCAGGATCTCGAGCGACACGGGCACCGCATGGTTCGGCTTGCGGAGCGGTGCCTTGACCGGCGGGTTGGCCGGCGGCGGCGGAGGCGAGCTCTCGTTCGCCGCGGGGGCGGTGGGCGCGGTCACGGGAGCGGCGCCGGCGGGCGGCGGGGCATTCCCCTGCGCGAGCGCCGGCGGCGCGGCAACCGCCGCCGCGAGCGTGAGGCAGGCGACGGCCGCGAGCGCGGCACCCAACGGCCGGGGTCCGGCCAGGTCGATCACGCGCCACCGGTTCTGCGAATTTTCCATCCGGGTCATCCTTTGCCGGCGGGCCGCGCCTTCAAGGTCACCTTGTTGTCGCGCGAGTATATCTTGAACTCCACCGCCTCACAATCGGACTTCTCCTTGAGGGCGGCCATGTGGCGCGACACTTCGCGGGCGAAGGCGTCGAAGCCGAGCGGACGGTTCTCGCCGGCCACCTTGCGCGCCGCGAGGAACGACTCGTACAGGCCGCGCAGCGTCGGGTCGTCGCCACCGGCGGGACGGAGACGCCAGGCGCCGGCGTCGGGGGAGCGTGCCGGGGTGCCGGGCTTCGCGGCGGCCGCGGCCGGCGCCGACGCGGGCGCGGCGGCGGCGGTCGGGGTCGCCCCGGCGGTCGCCGGGGCGGCCTTGCCCGGGGATGAGGTCGCCGCCGGCGCGGTGACCTTGCCGGAGGCCTTGTCCATCTGCGCCTTGCGCATCGCGGCGCGCACCGCGAGCGGATGCATGCGCACCCCTTCCTCCTTGATGCGCGTCATCTTGATCCAGAGTTCCTGGAAGGTGTTGAACTTGTTGACCACGGCGTTGTAGATGAAGCGCTCGGACATGTTGGTGAGGGACACGCCCTGGAAGCGCTTCAACTGCCGTCCCAGCGCGTCGCGCTGATCGTGCGGCGGGCGCGCCAGCGCGCCCGAGAAATAGAGGTCGTACTGGACCTTGAGCCGCTTGATCTCGTAGTCGATCGCCTTCAGTTCTTCCTCGGTCGTCATCCCAGCTCCGCGGGCGGCGGTCCGGGTGGAATATAGGGCCGCGCCGACCCTGAGTGCATGCGGCGGTTTTCTGACATCCGGGGCCGCTTTTGACACCCCGATCCGGCCTGTGGTGTGATCACCGGCCGCCGCGCGGCCCTGGGTCATGCCCCGACCGGGACCGCCGCACCCCGGGGGAGCCGACCGCATGGCAGCCAGGAAGGCCAGGCCGCGACGCCCGGCGGGGGACCCGGCGCTCCGGGCCCTGCCGCCGATCGACACGCTCCTCGGGAGCGCCGCGATCCGGGGGGCGATCGACCGGCATGGCCGGCGCCTGGTGACCGGCCTCCTGCGCGCGGCGGTGGACGACCTCAGGGCGCGGGCGCGGCGCGAGCGCCTCCCGGCCGGAGCCGTGGCGCGCGCGGCCGAGGGGCTTCCGGAGCAGGTGGTATGGGAGTCGGGCCGACGCGCCCTGTCGAGCCTGGTGCCGCTGGTGAACGCCACCGGCGTCGTGGTGCACACGAATCTGGGGCGCGCGCCCCTGCCGGCCGCTGCGATCGAGCGAATCCAGGCGGTCGCGGGGCATTACACCACCCTCGAGTACGACCTCGCGCGCGGCGACCGCGGCTCGCGCTCGAGCCATCTCGAGCGGCTCCTCGGGGTGCACTTCCCCGGGTGCGCCGGGCTGGCGGTGAACAACAATGCCGCGGCGCTCCTGCTCGCGCTCAACACGCTCGCGGAGGGGCGCGAGGTCCTGGTGTCGCGTGGCGAACTGGTCGAGATCGGCGGCTCGTTCCGGGTCCCGGAAATCATGGCGAAGAGCGGCGCCATCCTGCGTGAGGTCGGCACCACGAATCGGACCCGGCTCGCCGACTACGAGCGCGCGATCAGCAAGCGGACGGCGCTCGTCCTCAGGGTGCACCCGAGCAACTACCGCATCGTCGGCTTCACCGCCAGCGTCGAGCCTGCGGCGCTCGCCGCGCTGGCGCGCCGCCGCCGGGTGCCGTTCCTCGTCGATCAGGGGAGCGGCAATCTCGTCGACCTCGGCCCGTACGGCGTGCGCGACGAGCCGACGGTGCAGGAGACCCTCAAGGCCGGAGCCGACCTCGCCTGTTTCAGCGGCGACAAGCTCCTCGGCGGGCCGCAGGCCGGAATCCTGGTGGGGCGCCCGGCGCTCGTCGCCCGCCTCAAGGCCAATCCGCTCGCGCGGGCGCTGCGCGCCGACAAGATCCTGATCGCGGCGCTCGAGGCGGTGCTGCTCGCGCACCTGCGCGACGACGCGGCGGCGATCCTCCCGGTGCTGCGGATGATCACCGCGCGCCGCGACACGCTCGAGGCGCGCGCCCGGGCGCTCGCCGATCGGCTGCGTTCCCGGCTCGCCGGGCGGCTCGTGGTCGAGCTGACGGCGGGGGAGTCGGTCACCGGCGGCGGCGCGGC
>DATKFL010000046.1:0-3508 GCA_035511355.1 Dongiaceae bacterium | reverse complement strand
CCACCGCGCGCAGCGCATTGAATCCCGCGTAGGTCAGCCGGCAGAGCGAGTCCGACCCCCCGGCGATCGCGACCTCGACCTCACCGCGACGGATGGCGTTGACCGCTTCGCCGATCGCGATCGCGCCCGAGGCGCAGGCGGCCGAGACCGACTGCACCGGCCCGCCGACCCCGAGGTCGCGCGCCACCGCGTCGCCGGGGCCGTTGTTCTGCTGGGAGGCGAGCAGGCTCGCGGCGGGCGGTCTCCGATGGCCGGGTGCGGGAGCGAGCAGCGCCGCGAGGTAGGCCTCGCTCTCGAACATGCCGCCCGTGCTGCTGCCGAAGAAGACGCCGGCGCGCTCGCGCCGGTCGCGGGGATCGATCGCGGCGCGCGCGACGGCCGAGCGCGCCGCGGCGACGGCGAACCGGTCGGCGTTCGAGATCCGGCGCGGCTTGCCGCGCGCCCGACGCGGCTCCGCCGCCAGGTCGACCTGGGCGGCGACGTGGGTGCGATGGCCGGTGTGATCGAAGCGGTCGAACGGGCCGACCGCGGTCCGGCCGGCGATGAGGCCCTCCCACAACGACTCCACGCTCCAACCGAGGGGACCGACCGCGCCGATCCCGGTGACCACGACGGCACGCGATCGATCGAACTCCCGGTCAGCTCCCGGCATTCCGGTACCCCGGGGCGGCGAGGCATCCATCGATGAAGGTCGCCAGGGTGCTGACCGAAGCGAACGCCTCCTTGCCGACCTCGTGGCTCTGGATGCGCACGCCGAACTCCTTCTCGAGCGCGACCACCAGCTCCAGCGCATCGACCGAGTCGAGCCCGAGGCCATCGCCGAACAGCGGCGCATCGTCGGCGATTCCCGTGGGGACGAGCCCCTCGAGATGGAGCGCCTCGACGATGACCCGCTTGATCCTCGATCGGGTGGCTGGTGTGTCCGGCATCGCTCGATCCCCCGGGGGCGCGGCGGAGGGTCGCGGCGCCTCTCTGAAGGGCCGAAAGTATAGCCCGATCCCGCCGGTGGAGGGCGGCTCCGGCTTTGTGCGAGAGTGCGTCCCGATGTTCTATTTCCGGCAGGCCTTGAAGTTGTGCGCCGCCGCCGCGTGCGTGGCGGGGTCGGTCGCCGCGTACCGGTTCCTGCTCCACCCGGCGATCGAAGCCGCCCTGTCGCTCGACGCGGAGACCTCGTCGATCGTGCGCCGCACCGGGATTTTCGTCTCGGTGGTGCTCGCGTACGCGGCGTTCGTCAGGTTCTACGAGCGGCGACCGCCCCGGGAGCTGGCGCCGCGGTGGGTCTGGACGCTGGTCGCCGCGGCGGCCGGCGTGGCGTCGATCGGCGTGACCCTCCTCGCCCTGTACGCCACCGGGCACTATCGGGTCGTGGAGTTCCGTGGATTCGCCGGCGTCGCGGACGTGCTTTCGCAGATCGCCATCGCGGCGGTGATCGAGGAGCTGGCGTTTCGCGGCGTCCTGTTCCGCATCGTCGAGGAGACGTTCGGCAGCGCGGCAGCCCTCGTCGGGAGCGCGGTCGTCTTCGCCGTCGCCCACCTGGCCAACAGCGGTCTCCAGGGATTCACCCTCGTGACCATCACGCTCGTCGGAGTGATGTGGGCGGGGATCTTCATCGTCTGGCGCAACCTCTGGGTGGCGGCGGCGCATCACTGCTCTTGGAACGCCACGATCTTCCTGATCGGCGTGCCGCTGTCGGGCGAGGACTGGCGTGCGCAGGCCCCGCTGGCGACCAGCACCCACGGTTCGGTTCTCTGGACCGGCGGGACTTTCGGTCCGGAAGACTCGCTCATCAACATCGCCGTCATGATCGTCCTCGGTGGCGGGCTCCTGTGGCTGGCGCGGCGGCGAGGCCGGCTGGTCCGCGGCGGTGTCGTGGCGTCGGGGCGCCGGCCGGCGGCGCCCGGGCCGCAATCCCGGTAGGATCCGGCCGACGAGGAGTCGCCGACATGCAACGGATCATCCTGGTCTGGATCGGCCTGGTGCTGATGGTGGCGGTGGCGCTGGCGGCGCCGGGCGCGGTGACCGGAGCGGTGCCGTCCGGAGACGGACCGCGGGTCGTCGTGCTCGGCACCGCCCAGGATGGCGGCATGCCGCAGACCGCCTGCGCCTGCGACCGCTGCACCCGCGCGCGCTCGAACCCCGCCCTCGCCCGGCGCGTGGCCAGCCTGGCGATCGACTTTCCGAAGACCGGCCGCACCTACCTGATCGACGCCACCCCCGATCTCGCCGCGCAGCTGGAGGAGATCCACGCCTTCCGCGCGCACCCCGCCGGCAGGACGGATCGCCGGCCGGTCGACGGCCTGTTCCTCACCCACGCCCACATCGGCCACTACCTGGGACTCGCGCAATTCGGTCTCGAGAGCCTCAACAGCAAGGCGCTGCCGCTCTATGTGTCGCCGCGCTTCGCCGGGTACCTGCGCAACAACGGACCCTGGAGCCAGCTGGTGCGGCTCGACAACGTTGCGATCCGCGAGTTCGAGATCGGCAAGCCGGTTCCCCTGGAGGCGGGAGTGACCGTGACCCCGATCCAGGTTCCGCACCGCGACGAGTTCAGCGACACCATGGCCTTCCTGATCAAAGGCCCGCGCAGGCGCCTGCTCTATGTTCCCGACACCGACACCTGGGACACCTGGTCCACGCCGCTCCCCGAGATCCTGAAGGACGTCGACCTGGCGCTTCTCGACGCCACGTTCTACTCGGCGGACGAGCTGCCGGACCGCGACCTCACGAAGATCAGGCACCCGCTCGTGACCTCGACCATGGACCTGCTCGCCCCGCTGGTCGGGAAGGGCAGGCTGCACGTGTACTTCACCCACCTCAACCACTCCAACCCGGCGCTCGACCGGGACGGCGCCGCGCGCCGGAACATCGAGGCGCGCGCCTTCCACGTGCTCGACGAGGACGACGAGTTCGCGCTGTGAGGGGGGCGATGCCGGAAGACTCCGGCGCGCTGACCTTTCGGCGCGAGCTGGGTCTTCTCGACGCCTCGGTCGTGGTGGCTGGTGCGATCGTCGGCGTCGGGATCTTCGCCAACCCCTCCAATGTCGCCCGGATCGTCGGCGAGCCGATCCTGATCGTCGCCGCCTGGATCGCCGGCGGGGTTCTCGCCCTCCTGGGCGGGTTCGCCTACGCCGAGCTGGCCTCGCGCCTGCCGGTCGTCGGCGGCCAGTACGTCTACCTCGCCCGCGCCTGGCATCCGGTCGTCGGCTACCTCTACGGCGTGGCGCTCCTCTTCATTATTAATGGGGGCTCGATCGCCGCCGTCGCGATCCTGTTCGCCGCCTACCTCGATGCGTCGATCGTCCCGCTGGGGTCGGCGGGGATCCGGATTGCCGCCGCGGCCGTGCTCCTGGTCCTGACCGCGATCAACGCCGCCGGCATCCGAGCCGGGAAGCAGGTGAACAACGCCCTCATGGCGGTGAAGGTCCTGGGAATCGTCGGCCTGGTGGCGGCGGCGTTTCTGCGGACCGGGTCGTCGGCAAGCCCCTACGACCTGGCGGTCCTCGCCGCG
>DATKFL010000045.1:0-4950 GCA_035511355.1 Dongiaceae bacterium | reverse complement strand
GCGGCGAGCCATCGAGGGGACCCCCACACCGGTATGACGCGCGATCCTATCAGCCGGGTTGGGTCGCGGAAAGGCGCCCGGCGGCTATACTGCCCCCGTGTGACGCCGGGCCGCCGTGGCCCCGTCTTCCGCGCGGCGGGGCATGCCACCTCGAATCCTTCTCGGTTGCGAAAGCATCACCAAGGCGTTCGGCTCGGCGCCCCTGTTCGAGGGGCTCACCTTTTCCCTGCACGAGGGGGACCATGTCGGCCTGGTGGGGCCGAACGGCGCCGGCAAGTCGACCGTCCTCAAGATCCTTGCCGGGATCGAGACGCCGGACGACGGCACCTGCTCGCGCCGCAAGGGGCTCCGGGTCGGATTCGTGCCGCAGACCCCGGTGTTCGCGGTGGGGACCACGGTCGAGGAGGTGGTGGCCGAGGCCGCCGCGACCGACCACCGGCTCGACGAGCACGAGCGGCATCGAAGCGTTCACCTGACCCTTCGCAAGGCGGGGTTTCTCGACCCCGAGGTGCCGACCGACAGCCTCTCGGGCGGCTGGCGCGCGCGCCTGGCGATCGCCCGGGCGCTGGCCGGTTCGCCCGACATCCTGCTGCTCGACGAGCCGACCAACCACCTCGACATCGACGCGATCCTCTGGCTCGAGAACCTCCTGGTCAATGAACCGGAAGCGTTCGTGGTGGTCAGCCACGACCGCTACTTCCTCGACAACGTCGCCGGTCGGGTGCTGGAGATCAACCGCCTGCACGCGGCGGGGTTGTTCCACGTCACCGGCACCTACGCCGATTTCCTCGAGGCGCGAGACGCGGCGCTCAAGAACCAGGCGGCCTACCAGGAGACCCTGGCCGGTCTCGTGCGCCGCGAGGTCGAATGGCTGCGGCGCGGGCCGAAAGCGCGGACCACCAAGTCGAAGGCGCGCATCCAGTCGGCGGGGAAGAGCATCGAGGCGCTTGCCGAGGCGCGCTCGCGCGCCGTGGCGCCGACTGCGGGAATCGAATTCACCGCCTCGGGGCGGAAGACGAAGCGTCTCTGGGTCGGCGAGGGTCTGCGCGCGGCCTATGGCGAGACCACCATCGTCACCGACCTCGACCTGGTGCTGACCCCGGGGATGCGTCTCGGTCTCATCGGTCCGAACGGTTCGGGGAAGACGACGCTCCTGCGTCTCATCGTCGGAGAGAACGCGCCGGCGGCCGGCCGCATCGAGCGGGCCGAGGGGCTGCGGGTCGTCTACTTCGATCAGACGCGCGAGAGCCTCGACCCGAACCTGTCGCTCAAGCGCGCCCTGGCGCCGTCGGGGGACAGCGTCATCTACCGCGACCAGTCGCTGCACGTCGCCTCGTGGGCGAAGCGCTTCCTGTTCCGCTTCGATCAACTCGAGACGCCGGTGTCGCGCCTGTCGGGCGGCGAGCGCGCCCGGATCGTCCTGGCCCGGATGATGCTGCACCCGGCCGACCTTCTGGTCCTCGACGAGCCGACCAACGATCTCGACATCCCGGCGCTCGAGGTGCTGGAGGAGTCGCTGCTCGATTTCCCCGGCGCGGTCGTGCTGGTCACCCACGATCGGCACCTGCTCGACCGGGTCTCGACCCAGATCCTGGCGCTCGACGGCCAGGGGGCGGCCGGGCACTTCGCCGACTACGCGCAGTGGGAGACCGGCCGGCGGCGCCAGGAGTCGGCGCGCCGGGGCGAGACGCGCGCTGCCGCCGGCAAGGGGAGCGCCTCCGGCGGCGGACGCCGCCTGACCTACCTCGAGCAGCGCGAATGGGACGGCATGGAAGGCGCCGTCCTGGTCGCGGAGAACCGCATGGCCGAGGCGAGACGGCTCGCGGAAGATCCCGCGGTCGCCACCGACGCCGCGCGCCTCCAGGAACGGCTCGACGCGGTCGCCGCCACCGAGCGCGAGGTCGAGCGGCTCTACACCCGCTGGGCCGAACTCGAGGCCAAGCGGTCGTAGCGCGGCCTCACCCCTTGCGACCGGTCACGACGGTCTCGGGGGAGTCCGGCACCGGCTGGACCTCGACCTTCCCGAAGCCGGCCTCGACGTACATCGATTCCAGTTCGCGCCCGGTGTAGGCATCGCCCGTGGCGGTCGTCGCCAGCATGACCAGGCTGAACAGCGCCGGCGCCTCCGGCGAGATTCGGTCCTCGTTCGGGACGAACTCGAGCGCCGCGACCACGCCACCCGGCGCGAGCGCCGCGTGCACCTTGCGCAGAAGCCCGACGCAGGTCGCCCGATCGAAGTGGTGCAGGAAATTGGTCAGCAGCGCCACGTCGTACGGCCCCCCGAACGGCACGTCGAACGCGCTTCCCGGAATGGTGTCGAGGCGGTCGGCCACCTCGGCCTTCCGGGCGTTCGCCTTCGCCACCTCGAGAACCGGTGCCCAGTCGACCGCGGTGATCCGCGCTTCGCGGTTCTGGCGCGCGAAGGCGATGCCGAACAGTCCATGCCCCGCCGCGATGTCGAGGATCCGGATCGGGCCTTTTCGATCCCCGGCGACGATGGCGGCGAGCGGCACCGCCATGGCGCCCATCATCGGCGCCATGCTGTGGGCGAACTCGACCCAGATCGGGTTTTCCGGCTCGACCGTCCCCGCTCCCGGCAACGCGGTGCGGCCGTTGCGCACCGCTTCCGCCAGTTGATCGAACGATCCGCGCACCTCGGGCCGGGTCATGAAGCGGGCGGTCGCCGCGAGGCAGGCGGGCGAGGCGGGGTCGAGGAAGAGCGCGCTCGTGGCGGAGTGGGCGTAGCGTTCGCCGCTCTTGGTGATCAGGCCGAGCACGGTGAGCGCGTCGCACAGGATCCGGATGCCGCGCTCCGAAGCCTTCAGCCGCCGGGCGAGACCGGCGACGTCGCCCAACCCCTCTCCCAGGGCGCGGAACAGATCGATCTCGATGGCGGCACGCAGGGCGGCGGTGCGCTGGTAGGCCGACAGTGTTCCGAACACCAGGGTGGGGTCGGGTGTTCCTTCGGGGCGCGACGGGGTGGTCATCGGGGTCTCCTTCCGCGAGGCGAGCATCGTATCCGATCGGCTCGACCCCGGCCGGGGCTTGGGCCGGCCGCGCGGTCTCCTGTACGATGCGGGCTGCCTCGCGATGGCATCCTTCCGCCCGCGGCGAAAGGACGACGATGCACCGAACGGTCCGGGTCTGAAACTCCAGGCGGCCTGAGGGACTCAGGCCCCGATTCCGAAGGCCCCGCGGCCGCGGCTGACGCCCGTTCCCGATGACGGACGCCCCCGGCGGGGGGCGTTCCACGAGGGAGCGCTGGCGATGACGCGACTCGATCCCCCACTGCAGCAACAGCTCGACAGCATTGCGACCGAAGTGGTCGCCCCCCAGGCCGCCGCGGTCGATCGCGAAGGCACCTTCCCGAAGGCGGCGGTCGACCGGCTCGCGGCCGACGGACTCCTGGGGCTCATCAGCGCCAGGGAGGTCGGCGGGATGGGCAGGACGCCCGGCCTCGCCGCGCTGGTGGTGGAGCGGCTGGCGCGCGAGTGCGGCTCGACGGCGATGGTCCTGACCATGCACTACGCCGGCACGACGGTGGTCGAGAAACATGCCCCCCTCGAGGCGCGTCGCGCGATCGCGTCGGGGCGGCACCTGAGCACCCTGGCCTTCTCCGAGACCGGCTCGCGCAGCCATTTCTGGGCGCCGGTCGGCACCGCGACGCGCGGGGGCGACGGCCGGATCACCCTCAACGCCCGGAAGAGCATGGTCACCGCCGCCGGGAGGGCGACTGCCTACGTCTGGTCGAGCCGGCCGGTGGCGGCGGAAGGGATGAGCACCCTGTGGCTCGTGCCTGCCGACGCGCCGGGGCTCGGCTGCCCGACTCCGTTCGACGGGCTGGGGCTCCGGGGCAATGACTCGCGCGCGGTGGCGGCGGAGGGGGTCGTGGTGCCCGGGTCGGCGCGGCTCGGGGCGGACGGCGAAGGGTTCGCGATCATGATGGGGACGGTGCTGCCGGCGTTCAACTTGATGTCGGCCGCCTTCTCGGTCGGGCTGATGGAAGGGGCGATCGGACGCGCCGTCGCGCACGCTTCGTCGAGCCGCTACGCGCACCTCGATTCCAGTCTCGCCGACCTGCCGACCGTCCGCGCCTACATCGCGCGGATGCGGATCGGGGCCGACATGGCGCGGGCCCTGCTCGTCGATGCGATCGACGCGGTCGACTCGGGTCGCGAGGACGCGATGCTCCGGGTGCTCGAGTGCAAGGCGGCGGCCGCGGAGACCTCCCTCGAGGTGCTGGCAACCGCGATGCGGGTCTCGGGCGGGGCGGCCTATCGCCGCGAGGTCGGCCTCGGGCGCTATTTCCGCGACGCGCAGGCCTCGAGCGTCATGGCGCCGACCACCGACCAGTTGTACGACTTCATCGGCAAGGCCGTCTGCGGCCTGCCGCTCTTCTGAGGCGCGCCGGCATGCGGGACCGGGAGAGCCTGACCCTCGGCGCGGTCGCCTACGACGCGAAGGTGGTGACCATCTGGGAGGGGTTCAAGGCCTGGTTCGCCGAACGCGACCTGCGCTTCGACTTCGTCCTGTACTCGAACTACGAGCGGCTGGTCGAGGGACACCTCGAGGGCGAGGTCGACGTCGCCTGGAACTCGCCGCTCGCCTGGATCGAGTCCGAACGAGCTGCGGCGCGCGCGGGCAGGCGGGCGCGGGCGGTGGCGATGCGCGACAGCGATCGCGAACTGACCTCGGTCATCCTCGTGCGCGGCGACTCGCCGATCGAGAGCCTCGCCGCGCTCGCGGGCAAGGCGGTCGCGGTCGGCGCCGCGGACTCGCCGCAGGCGACCTTGATCCCGCTGCTTCTCCTGGCCGAGGCCGGTCTCGATCCCGCGAACGATCTGCGCGTCGTGCGGCACGACCTCCTGGTCGGCAAGCATGGCGATCATGTCGGCGGGGAGCGGCTGGCGGCGCGCGCCCTGGTCGCCGGGCGGGTCGAGGCGGCCTGCC
>DATKFL010000044.1:0-7617 GCA_035511355.1 Dongiaceae bacterium | reverse complement strand
TTCGGCTCGTCCGACGACATCGCGACCATCGTGTTCAGCGCCAGGAGGAGATCGGCCTCGCTCAGGGACGCGAGGCCGGGCGCGGCGCGCAGCGAATCGAGCATCTCGCGCTGGCGCTCGGGGTGGTCGCGCAGGTCGCGTTCGACCTGCTGGACGGCGGGCGACTCGCGCAGCGCTGCGACGCTCCGTTGCCCCGCCTCGATCAGGGCCCGCTCGATCCGCAGCCGGTCACGGCTGCGCATCGCATCGGCGAACTCGTCGAAGAAGGCGGGGTCGCGCTGTGCCAGCGCTTCCACCAGCTGATCCTGGAAGACCGCCACCGCGCGGCGCAGGCGCGGGTCCCCCTTGAGGAGCGACGGACGGATCTGGTCGCGGATTTCCGGCAGGAACTCCGCCACCGGACCGTCGGCCAGGAGGATGCCGCGGAACATCTCCTCGCCGCTCCATGACCGGGGCGGCTCCTTCGGATGTGCGGCGACCCCCGCCGGTTCGAACGCGGCGACGAGGAACACGGCGATGAGGGCAACGACGAACGGACCTCGGACGTGACGATGCACTGAACTCAACATCCCGACTCTCCATGGGCAATTCAGCGGGCGGGAGGCGTCTCCGGCTCCCGTGGGCGGCGGGCTGATGCCTGTCTGGCGCGGGAATGTCCGTCGAGACGGTGTGCGATGCAAGCGGAAAGTTTCAATTGATCAAACGAGGGTGCAGCGCGCACGCAGTGACAATCATCGGCGCTGTGCGCGATCAATGCGCGCGTGTAACGCCTCCGGACATTTGTTCCGCGTCGATGCGGATCGGACGTCTACCGCCCGATCGGCACTTCGAGGGAACTCGGCCGCGACGCATCGTGATGCAGCGTCACGATCACCGTGCGCGCGTCCTTGCCGCTCTCGGCGCTGACGACGCCGCCGGCGTTGTAGTTCTTCTGCGCGAACGGCGAGTTGATCGGGCCGATCGTCAGCCGCAGCCGGTGTCCGGCCGGGATGATCCGCGCCACGAAGGGGAACGTGTCGAAGTCGTAGCGCTCGACCTTGCCCGGCGTCGCGAGATGCTCGGCGCGGCGACCCTGGCGGAAGCGGGCGCGCATCGAATCGCCGGTCAGGAAGATGCTCCGGCCATCGGGCGCGATGTCATAGACGCTGACGCTCAGATCGGTGTCGGGCTGATCGAGCGCAATGAAGGCGCTCAGCCGGAAGAAGCCGGCGATCATCGTCGCCCCGGTGAAGGGCGCCGAGTGATAGATGAGGCTCCCGCCGCGGTTCAGGTACTCGGCGCGCTGGTCGGTGTAGGAGTCGACGAACGGCGGGTCGGCGGCCCAGGCGAACGACGTGTCGAGCGGGTCGTAGGTGTAGCGATCCGGGCCGCCCTTGCCGGGCGAGGCGCCGAGGCTGCCGCTCGCGAACAGGTCGTTGGCGCGCCCGCCCGCCGAGTCGAGATGCAGCACCCGCCTGCCGGTGGTGATCGCCTCGAGCGTGTCGGCCTGCCGCCAGTCCTCGGCCCCCTCGCCGGCGACGTAGTACATGACCGGCGCCTTCAGGAACTCGGGCTTCGAACCGGACTTCATGGTCCAGTCGTACCAGGCCTTGTGCAGCGCGTTCATGTCGACGAGCGAGGCGGGGCCGAACGACAGGCCGTCGAACTCCGCCTGCGGCGTGCGGGTGCCGGCGTGGTTCCACGGGCCGATGACCAGGTAGTGCCGCAGCCGCGCCGCCGGTGACGCGTTCTTCATGGATGCGCGGTAGTGCGCGAGCGCCCCTTCCTGATCGCCGTCGTACTGCCCGGTGATGCTCAGGATCGGCAGCGTCATGCGGGCGTACTGCTCGCTGGTCGGGTTGTAGGCATCCCAGAAGGCGTCCTGCTTCGGGTGCGCGATCCAGCGCTGGAAGATCTCCGAGGGCATGCCGGCGAGGGTGTCCAGCTCGCGGAAGGGGCGATGCTCGAGGTAGAGCGTCTTGAAGACGCCGCCCCAGAACTCCTGGTCGCCGAAGATTGCCGGCTGGCCGGTGCGGCCGGCGGTGAAGTTGAGCCACTGCAGATCGTACGGACCGAACAGCATGTCCTGCATCGGGAAATCGACCCCGGCGTAGGGGGCCGCGACCGGCACGATGGTGGCGAGGTGGGCCGGGAACTCCTTCGCGGTGGCCCATTGATCGTAGCCGGCGTACGAGCCGCCCCACATGGTCACCTTGCCGTCGCAGAACGGCTGCTTCGCGAGCCACTCGACGATGTCGTAGCCGTCCCTGGCTTCCTGAAGGAGCGGGTCGTAGCGGCCCTCGGAGTTGCCGCGCCCGCGCACGTCGACGGTCAGGAACGCGTAGCCGTGCGAGGCGAACCAGGTGCCGCGCTCGTGGTACGACTGGCTGATGTAGGGCGTCAGCGTGAAGATGCAGGGCGTCGGGGCGCTCGCTCCGCGGGCGCGGTAGAGAGTCGCGTTGAGATTGACGCCGTCGCGCATCGGGATCCGCACGCTCCACTGCATCGCGACGCCGCCCGGGCCGGCCGGGGCGTTCGAAGCGCCGCCGGCGGCGGTCGCCGCAGCGGTCGCGCCCGCGCCGCCCGCCGCGCTCTTCCCCGCCGCCGCCCCGCACCCGCCCGCCTGCCAGCCGCACCAGCCGGGGCCGCGCACCACCCGTCCGGACCGGGCGCTCGTCACCTCGCCGTCCTTCAGGACCTGCGCGCCGTTCACGAACACCTGCTTCATCCCGGTGGCGAACTGCATCGGCTTGTCGAAGGTCGCGTGGTCCTGGATGGTGGCGGGGTCGAAGACGACGACGTCGGCGTAGCAGCCGGCATCGAAGCAGCCGCGGTCGCGGAGCTTCCAGTTCTGCGCCGGCAGCCGGGTGAGGCGCCGGACGGCGTCCTCGAGCGGGATCAGCTTCTCGTCGCGCACGTAGCGGCCGAGGAGGCGCGCGACGTTGCCGTACGCCCGCGGGTGGGTGGACGACTTGAGGAAGACCCCCTCGGGCGCCGACGACTCGGCGTCCGACCCGAACGCCACCCAGGGCTGCTTGATCGCGAGCCGGACATTGTCCTCGCTCATCAGGAAGTAGGCGGTGTCGACGCGCGAGTGATCCTCGACGACCAGGTCGATCATCGTCTCCTCGGGCGGCGTGCCGCGCATCGCCGCCACCTCGGCGAGGGTCTTCCCGGTGAGCGGCTTCAGCGCCTCGCTCTTGAAACCGATGAAGCGGATGTTCTCGGGCGAGCCGGCCAGGAGCCCGATGTTCTCCCAGGCGTCGGTCGGGGTCTTCATCTCCTTGATGACCCGGGCGCGGGTGGTGGGATCCTTGAGGCGCGCGACCCACTGATCGATGCCCCCTTCCTGCACCCAGGGGGGCATCGAGGCGTCGAGCCCGGTGGCGGCGGCCGGGTAGGTGTACATGTTGGCCGACACCGACAGCCCGGCGGCGCGCGCCGCCTCGATGCGCGCGATCGCCTGCGGGAACTTCGACCAGTTCACCTTCCCTGCCGCCTTGAGGTGGTAGATCTCCGCGTGCACGCCGGCGTCGCGCCCGATCGCGACGGTCTCGTCGATCGCCTCGAGCAGGCGGTTCGCTTCGCTGCGCATGTGGGCGACGTAGCCGCCGCCGGTCTCGCCGGCCGCCTTCGCGAGCGCCGTCAGCTCGTCGGTCTTCGCGTAGAACGCCGGCGCGTAGATGAGCGACGCTCCGACGCCCAGCGCCCCCTCGGCCATCGCCTCGCGGGTCAGCTGCTGCATGCGCTGCAGCTCGACCGGAGTGGGCGGGCGGTTGTCGTATTTCATTTCGTGCATGCGCAGGGTGGTGGCGCCGACGAACGAGGCGACGTTCGTGGTCAGCCCGCGCGCCACCAGCTGATCGAGGAACTCGCCGAGCGTCGTCCAGGTGATGTCGTACTGGATGTCCCCCTGCAGCGACTTGGAGTAGTCGCGGCTCCAGTCGCTGAACGGCCCCATCGACCAGCCTTCGCCGAAGATCTCGAGGGTGACCCCCTGCTTGAGGTCGCTCGACGAGCGGCCGTCGACCATCAGGGCGTCGGGCGCCCAGGAGAGCATGTTGATGAATCCGGGAGCGACCGCCTGGCCGCGCGCCTCGACCTCCTGCGCGGCGGTGGCGGCGGAGAGGTCGCCGACCACGGCGATGCGGTCGCCGCGGATTCCGACGTCGGCCCGCCGTCCCGGAGCGCCGGTGCCGTCGTACACCGTGCCGCCGCGGATGATGACGTCGTAGCGCGGCGCGCCCGCCGCCGCCCCCAGCGACAGGATCGCGCCCGCCGCGCCGACCAGGCCGCAGATCACCAGAAGCCATCCCTTCCGCATCGTCCCCTCCGAGGCCGGCGGCCGGCTTGCGGTCCGCGGCGGGCGGATTCTAGCCTCTCGAGGCCCCGGCGGATCGGATCACCGGCTTCTCGAGGACGAACAGGAGGCCGCTGTAGCCGGCGGCCAGGGAGCCGAGCGAGAGCCAGCCGACCATCCGGATGAACCCCTGCACCGCGAGGATCTTGGCGCGCTGGAACCGGCTCAGCGCCAGGTGCCGGTAGTGATAGCCGAAGTCCAGCCCCGCCTCGTGCCGCACGATCAGGCCGTGCCGGCGGCTGAACTCCCGCAGTCCGCCGAGCGAGATGATCGGCTCGTGGACCACCGGATACGGGGGATGACCCGGCTTGCCGGCGTCCCGGTCCTCGGCCAGGTAGCGGTAGAAGGCGACGTGCACCGGGAACGGCAGGATGCGGGTCAGCCATCCGACCACCGACCCGCGCTCGGGGATCTTGAGGACCAGGAGTCCCCCCGGCGCGAGCCACCCGAGAAACCGCTCGAGCACCGCCTCGGCGCCGGCGACATGCTCGAGGACGTAGGCGCTGTAGATCACGTCGAACGACTCGGGCGGGAACGACACGGTCGCGAGGTCGCCGTGCACCGCCTCGTCGAGGTCGCCGACCACGTCCCGCCGGTGCGCCAGGGCGCGCGCGTCGAGATCGACCCCGGTGATCCGCCGCGCCGCGCCGCCGAGGTCGACCACCCAGCGCCGGCCGCACCCTGCCTCGAGGATGCGCAGCAGCGGTCGGCCGCGCCCGGCGTCCGCGATCGCACCGGCCACGACCTCGTTCTCGCGCGGGAGCGTCGGGATCAGGTCGCGCGGCGGCATGCGGGCGGGCCCCAGCGTCGCCGGCGACGGCCCGCCGGACGGGGCGCGAGTATATGATCCGCGCCATGAGCCTGTCGCGGCGCCTCGTGGCCGAAGGTCACCTGATCGATTCCGGTCTGATGTCGAAGTATCTCGCCATCGTGGTCGAGAACGGCGGGACGTACGAGCTGCTCCGCTTCGACATCGGGCGCACGGTGAGCGACTTCTCGCGCGTCGAGATGAACGTCAGTGCCGCCGAGCCGGAGCGGCTGGCGCGCATCCTCGAGAACCTGACCGCGCTCGGCTGTCACCCGGTCGACGTCAGCGAGTCGATCGTCCTCAAGCCGTCGGCGGCCGACGGCTCGGTGCCGGACGATTTCTACTCGACCACCAACCATCGCACCAAGGTGTTCCACGGCGGCCGCTTCCTCGACGTCGCCGACCAGCGGATGGACGCGGTGATCGTGGTCGACGCCGACCGGGCGCGCTGCGTGAAGCTGCGCGACGTGCGGGCGGGCGACCGGGTGGTCACCGGCCTCGGCGGCGTGCAGGTCTTCCCCCCCTTCCGCGAGCGCGAGCGCGCCGACTTCGTCTTCATGAACAACGAGGTCTCGTCGGAGCGCCGCGTCGAGCTGGCGGTGGCGCAGCTCGCCGAGGCGATGCGCGGCCTCAAGGGGCGCCGCGGGCGCACCGTCGCGGTGCCGGGGCCGGTCGTGGTGCACACCGGCGGCGCGCGCCACCTCGGCCGGCTGGTGCGCGGCGGCTTCATCCAGGGCATCCTTTCCGGCAATGCCCTCGGGGTGCACGACGTCGAGGCGGCGCTGTTCAACACCTCGCTCGGCGTCGACGTCTCGACCGGCATCCCGGTCGACGAGGGGCACCGCAACCACATGCGCGCCATCAACGCCATCCGGATCGCGGGGTCGCTGAAGGAAGCGGTCGATGGCGGCGTCCTCAAATCGGGGCTGATGCACGACTGCATCGTGCACCAGGTCGAACTCGCGCTTGCCGGCTCGATCCGCGACGACGGACCGCTCCCCGACACCCTGATGGACATGGCGAAGGCCCAGGAGCGCTACGCGGCGATCCTGAAGGGCGCCGATCTCGTGCTGATCCTCGGCACGATGCTGCACGGCATCGGGGTCGGCAACATGACCCCGTCGTGGGTGCGCACCATCTGCGTCGACATCCATCCGGCAGTGGTGACCAAGCTGGTCGACCGGGGCTCGGCGCAGGCCTCGGGCATCGTGACCGACGTCGGCCTCTTTCTGCGTCTCCTGGCCGACGAACTCGAAGGGAGGACCTGATGGGGGCCCGGTTCTGGATCTCGGGAGTGGTCACGTTCGTCGTGCTGATGCTCGGCGGGTTCACGATCCACGGCTTCATCCTGCAGGCGGACTACGCGGCGCTGCCGAACCTGATGCGCACCGAGGCCGACTCGCAGGCAAAGTTCGGCTGGATGTTCGTCGCGAACTTCCTGATGGGTCTCGGCTTCACCTGGATATACCGCAAGGGACGCGAAGCCGGCCGGCCCTGGGTCGGACAGGGGCTGCGCTTCGGCGTGGCGCTCGCGGTCGCCGTTTCGATCCCGACCTACCTCATCTATTACGTCGTGCAGCCCTGGCCCGACTCGATCGTGGTGAAGCAGATCGTCATGGAGAGCGTCATGGCGCTGGTGACCGGCCTCGTGCTCGCGGCGATCAACCGGGATTGATCAGCGATCGAAGCGGTAGATGTAGATCGACGCGCCCACCCGTTCGCTCGGCGTGAAGCGCGCCAGCCAGTCGACGCGCGGGTCCTCACCGTGCAGGACCACGCTCTTCTTCATGTCGATCAGCCGGTTGACGCTGAAGGCGTAGACCCCCGGCGGCGGCCGGTCGGCGCGCGCCTCGTCGCCGGTCAGTTCGCGCCAGCGCACCCCGTAGTACTCCGGCTGCGCCGCGCCCCAGTAGGACAGGATCAGCGTCGGGACGGCGTGCGCCTCCTGCCAGCGGGCCAGCCGCTTGAGGTCCTGCCCCCAGTCGAGATTCGAATCGTTCAGGACATACGGCGCGTTCGCCGATGAGCCGATCGACTCGTTGAAGTAGGCGATGAACTCCGGCGCCTGCCGCCCGACCGAGAGGACGAGCCACGCGCCGAACGCGGCGGCGAGCAGTCGCCGCCCGCGCGTCGCCAGGACCGGGCCGGCGGCCCCGCCCGCCGCGACCAGGAGAAACGCGGTCGTCGGGATGAGATAGCGCACGCCGAGATTGGCGCTCAGCGCCGCCACCGCGACCGCGTAGACCGCCGCCGGAAGAAGGACGAAGTCGCGCAGGTCGCGCCACGCGGCGGCGCCGGCCGGCGGCGCGCCGGCCCCGGCGCCACGGCCGCGCAACGCGGCCAGCACTCCGACAGCCATCAGGAGCATCGTCGGGATCGGCGTCTTCACCAGCCACGCGAACGGCGCATACCAGAAGACGCCGCCCGCATGGAACCCGCCGAGAACCCAGACCTCGTACGCCTGCGGCTT
>DATKFL010000043.1:0-3347 GCA_035511355.1 Dongiaceae bacterium | reverse complement strand
TCGGCGGGCAGACGACCGCCCAGGCGAGGGTCGCGCGGCGCATGTTCTCGATGTGCACCAGCGACAGCGGCGTCTCGCGGAAGGCGAGCAGAAGCGGCCGCCGCTCCTTGAGGGTCACCTCCGAGGCGCGTTGCAGCAGGTTCGAGGAGGTGCCGTTGGCGATCGCCGCCAGCGTCCCGCCGCTGCACGGCACCACCAGCATGCCGTCGGTCGGGAAGGAGCCGCTGCTGATCGACGCCTCCATCGCATCGGCGGCGTGCTGCACCAGGCGCGGCGACCGGATGTCCTCCCCGAGGAGCGCCGCGAGCGCCTCGCGGTCGTCCGCCGCGCGGCTGCCCATCTCGGCGTTGATCGTGCGCACCGCATAGCCGCTCAGGACGGCGTGCACTTCACCGACCTCGGGGTGACCCAGCAGGTGATGCAGGACGGACCGCGCGCACCGGGAGCCGCTGGCCCCGGTGACGCCGACGACGTACCGTCTCAAGCCGTCCGGCTCGTCAGGAAGGTCTGGAGCGTACGGCGGTGATCGTCGTCCATGCGCGAGAAGAACAGCGCGATGCGGTAGGTCGACGGGTCGGGGGACGGCGCCGCCGGCTCGGTGCGCACCACGATTGCCTCACCCTCCACCACCGCGCCGCCGTTTCCGGCGGGGCCGGGCAGCTCGAGCGACAGCGCCAGCCTGGTCATCGGCGCGACCCAGGCGCGCGAGGTGCAGAACAGCCCGCCGGCGCTGAGGTTGATGGTCTCGAGCGGTGCGTCGCTCGAGGTCATGCGCACCCGCACCTGCGATGTGACGCGCGGGTGCTGGCGCTTGTCGGGTCCTGTCGGAGTCGCCATGAGTTCGCCGGGAGGTTAAGGGATTCCTCCGAATCCTGTCAAGCGCCGATCCGGCGCGGCTTCGCGCCGAGCGCGCGTCGTATAATCGCGCCCGCGATGCAGGCCCGACGTCTCCGCACCCTCGTGAACCGCATCCGCCGCGGTGCCGTCTCGACCGAGGCGGCGCTCGATCGTCTCAAGCACCTGCCGTTCGAGGACCTCGGCTTCGCCAAGGTCGACAACCACCGGTCGCTGCGTCGCGGGTTCCCCGAGGTGATCTACGGTGAGGGGAAGACGGTGCCGCAGATCCTCGCGATCATGCGGCGCATGGCCAGGGGCGGGCACCCGATCCTGGTGACCCGCGTCGGTCCCGAGCCGGCGCGCCGGATCCGCGCCCGGCATCGCGCCGCGCGCTATCACGCCACCGCCCGCGCGATCACGGTCGGCATCCCGGCGCCGCGGCGGCTCCGTCCCGGCATCCTGGTGCTCGCGGCCGGCACCTCCGACCTGCCGGTCGCCGAGGAGGCGGCGCTCACCGCCACGATGATGGGGAACGCCGTCGAGACCTCCTACGACGTCGGCATCGCCGGGCTGCACCGGCTGCTCGCCCAGAAGGAGAAGCTCCTGCGCGCCCGGGTGATCATCGCGGTGGCCGGGATGGAGGGGGCTCTGCCGAGCGTCGTCTCGGGGCTGGTGGGGGTGCCGGTCATCGGGGTGCCGACCAGCGTCGGATACGGGACCGGGTTGAAAGGGGTGGCAGCCCTGATGGGGATGCTCAACTCCTGCTCGACCGGGCTTCTGGTTGTGAATATCGACAATGGGTTCGGGGCCGGGTATGCAGCATCGGTTATCAATCTTGCCCGATACAAATAACTAACGATGATTTTATCCCGCCACTGTATGCCTGTCACACACAATTTGCCTTTTCTCCCCCGGTTCCTTGACAACCGGCTGACTGGCCCGTATATTACGACCGCTTAGGACTTCGGGTCATTGGTAATCCATTGTCGAGCCACGCTTTATCCCCGGCTCGAAGCACTGTTCAGCGATCTTTACGGGTGCCTTCCTGACGTCGGTGGACCGGTTCGTTCGGGTCAGCCGAATCGGGAGGGCTGGTGTCCGTAATGTCGGTCGAAGGGAGGGATTTTTAATGCCCCTCGTGCGTGTGCGCGAGGACGAGTCGCTCGAGAACGCGCTGCGGCGCTTCAAGCGCAAATGCGAGAAGTCCGGCGTTCTCTCCGAACTCAAGAAGCGGCAGCACTTCCTGAAGCCGAGTCAGAAGAGAAAGATCAAGGCGCTGGCGGCCCGCAAAAAGGCCCTGAAGCGTCTGGCACAGGAGCGGCGGTTCAACGACTAGAGGGCACGGGGGCCTCTGGTCGTCGTGGTTTGAAGCACCCATCTCGGGATTCGCAAGAGAGGCCAGCGTGTCGACGGGTGAGCGGTTCGACGCCGTCGAAGCGGTCAGGGCAGCGGCCGACCTCCACGAGGTCGTCTCGGGATACGTCGCGCTCAAGAAGAGCGGAGGCAACCGGTGGCGCGGGCTCTGCCCGTTCCACCAGGAGAAGACTCCGTCCTTCTACGTCGACGCCGACAAGCAGCTGTACTACTGCTTCGGCTGCGGGTCGGGCGGGGATGTCTTCAAGTTTCTCATGCTGTACGAGAAGCTCGACTTCCCGGAAGCGCTCAAGTCCCTGGCGGGGCGCTACGGGGTGACGCTGCCGGCAGCGCGTTCGCCCGAGACGAGCGAACGGCAGCGGATCGTCGAGTTGAACCGCGAGGCGGTCGCGTACTTCCGCGACCTGCTGATGCGGCCGGCCGGCGAGCGGGCGCGCAAGTACCTGGCGTCGCGCGGGGTGAACCGGGAGATCGCCGAGCGTTTCCAGGTCGGCTACGCGCCGGACGGCTGGAGCGGGCTGAAGGATCACCTGGGACGCGCGGGCGGCGCGGGACGCGACAAGCGCGAGGGGCTGGCGGTGGCCGCCGGGCTCCTGGCGCGCAAGGAAGAGACCGGGAGGACTTACGACCGGTTTCGGGATAGGGTGATCTTCCCGATCGTCAACCTGACCGACGATGTCATCGGGTTCGGCGGGCGGGTGATTGGGACGGGCGAGCCGAAATACCTGAACTCTCCCGACTCGAGCGCGTTCAACAAGGGCGACAACCTGTACGCCCTGCCGTTCGCGCGCGAGGCGATCCGCAAGCAGGGATACGCGGTCCTGGTCGAAGGGTACATGGACGCCATCGCTCTCCACGTCGCGGGCGCGACGGAGGCGGTGGCGACGCTGGGAACGGGATTCACGACCGGGCACGTCCGGCTGTTGAAGCGCTTCACCGAGCAGGTGGTGGTGAACTTCGACCCGGACGCGGCCGGACGGCAGGCGACGCGGCGCTCCCTCGAGATCCTGCTCGAGAACGGCTTCGAGGTGCGCGTCGTATCACTGCCGGCGGGGAAGGACCCCGACCTTTTCGTGCGGGAGGAAGGGATCGGGAAGTACCGGGCGCGGGTCGAGGGGGCGCTTCCGTACCTGGAG
>DATKFL010000042.1:0-3980 GCA_035511355.1 Dongiaceae bacterium | reverse complement strand
GGGCGAGACGCGCCCGGGCGCTCTTCGGATTCACCATCGCGAGCAGTCGCAGGCGGTCGAGGGCGAGCCCGTCGCCGGTGCGCGCCCGGAGGTTCGCCAGATTGACCTGCGCCTCCAGCTGGCGCGGCGCCAGCCGGAGCGCCTCGGCGTAGTGCGCGCTCGCCTCCTCCTGCCGGCCGACCCGATCGAGCACCGCCGCCAGGTTGTTGTGCGCCATGGCATATTCCGGCAGGAGCGCCAGCGCCGTCTTGTACTCCGCGATCGCCTGGTCGTAGCGGCCGGCGCCATACAGGGCGAGCCCGAGATTGGAATGCACCATCGCCGAGGCGGGCGAGCTCCCGACCAGGGTGCTCCAGAGCATGAGGTCGTCATGCCAGAGGCGCGTCTGCCGCGCCGCGAGCGCGGTGAACAGCGCGAGGGTCGCGGCCGCCGCCGCGAGCGCCGCGCGCCGGAAGCGGATCGTGGCCGACCCGGCGCAGGTGGTCGCGGCGCGCGCGGCGAGGAGCGCCAGCCCGACCGACGGCAGGTAGAGGAAGCGGTCGGCGAGGAGCACGTCGCCGAAGGAGCCGAAGCGCAGCACCGGCATCAGGGTGACGCCGATCCAGGCGAACGCGAAGCCGGCGCGCCGGCTGCGCCGCGCCGGCCGGACTGCCGCGATCACGATGCTGGCGACGATCACCGCCGACAGCACCACGACCGGGTCGACGAACCCGGCGCGCACCGGATAGGGATAGTGCGGATCGAGCCGCACCGGCAGGAGCAGGAGGGTCGCGTCGCGCGCCAGCACGAACAGGGCGGTCGCCGCCCAGGACAGCGGATCCAGGGTGTAGAGCGCGCCCGCCTCCGGGCCGAGGACCGCGCGCCGCAGGCCGAGGTAGGCCACCAGGATCGCGAGGTACGGCGCCGCCGCGCGCGCCGCGATGACCATCCGCGTCCGCAGACGTCCGGGCCGGAAGATCCGGTCGAGCCCGATCAGGATCGGCAGGGTCGCCGCGACCTCCTTCGAGAGGAGGGCGAGTAAGAACGCCAGGAAGGCGGCGCCGCGGCGCGCGCCGGCGGCCGGGTCCCGGCGTCCGCCGGCGCGGTCGAGCAGGAACGCCGCCAGGACCAGGAGGGTCGCCAGCAAGTCGGTCCGCCCCGAGATCCAGGCGACCGATTCGACGTGCACCGGATGCACCGCGAACAGCGCCGCCGCGAGCGTCGCCGCGGCCACCCCCGGCTCGCGCCGGCAGGCGAGCGCGTAGACCAGGAGCGCGCAGGCGAGATGGAGCAGCAGGTTGGTCAGGTGGAAGCCGGCCGGCGCCATGCGGTAGAGGGCGCCGTCGACGGCATAGGTCAGCGACACGAAGGGGCGGTAGAAGGCCCGGAACCGATCGTGATGGTCGCCGGTCTGCCAGAACCCCGAGGCGAACAGGGAGGCCACGCCGTCGGCGCTCCGGAGCATCGGGTTGTCGACGATGAGGGGGCGATCGTCCCAGACGAAGCCGTGGGTGATCGCGCCGCCGGTGGCGAGGAGCGCCAGGAGGGCGACCAGTCCGATGGCGATCCGGTGCCGCCGGGGGATCACCCGGCGACCGCGATCTCGCCCGCTCCCTCTTCCGGCGCCGCTTCGATGGCGAGCAGGACCTGCGCCGCCAGGACGTGGCTCATGTTGACCGCGACGAAGGGCGCCGAGCCGTCCATCCCCGGCCCTTCCAGATGGGTCGAGAGGGTGGCGATGAAGCGCTTCCCCGCCTGGTGCAGGCGCGCCAGCGGGTCGACGCCGGGGATGGCGATGACATACCCCTCCGCGAAGCCGCACGGCAGATGCAGCCGGACCAGCGCCCGGGTCGCGGCATGCATCGCCCCTTCGTCGCCGCGCGCCGGGGCGAGCGGGGCGTTCGGCGCGGCGATCTCGAGCGCCATCAGGATGGCCGACTTCTGGATGCCGATCGGCCCCTCGTCGATCGGCATCGACCCCGACTGCAGGACCGGTTCCTCGAGGATCAGCATCTGGCGGGCGTCGAGGTTCAGCTCGTCGAGGGTGCGCTGCCCGAGGGCGAGGGTCAGCAGGCCGTCGATGACGGCAGTGGCGGTATGGACCCGCACCGGCTGGGCGACACGATTGCCGAAGACCGCCACGGCGCTCCTCCCCGGCCCCCCCGCAGGGCGCGGTTTGACAGCCTCAAGTTAGGGTCCTAGATTCGCCTCGTCAACCGAATGACCCGTCGGGCGGTCCGCGCGGCCGCCGCCGGGTCGTCGGAGGTGGAATGCGCTTCCGCTGCACGCTCTGCCGGGCGGTGACCGAGATTGCCCTGCCTTCGGGCCAGGGGCCGCTGTCGGTCGCCTGCCTCTCGTGCGGCCGCCGGCACAAGATCTCCGTCCGCCGCCCGATGAAACCGGCCGACGACGGCCGCTACCGCAAGGCGCAGGCGTTCGCGCAGGAGCAGGGGCTCGACCTCGCCACCGCCTACTCGGTGCTCGAAGGGATCATGAGCCTCGCCGAGGCGCAGGCGAACCGGCCCCAGGCCGCGGCCCCCGCCACCGCACCCCGCCCCATGGTCGCGATACCCGGGGGTTCGCGGGCCTCGTCGCCGACCCTGGCGCCGTCGGTCGCGCCGATCGCGGGGCCCACCCCATCACCCGCACGGCCACCCCTGGCCATGACCGAAACCCGGCCGATCGACCTCCCGGCGCTGGCGCCGGTAGCGTCGAAAACCCAGGCCGACCTGATGGGCAGCCTCGGGGTGCGCGCCGCCGCTCCCGTCGGAGGCATCGCCGAGATGGAGTACGACCCCGGCTTCCGCGATGCGGTGCGCGACGGCTGCCTCACGGTGCAGCAGGCGGCGGAGCGCGGCGACCGTCGCGAGCTGGCCAGCCGGCTCGCGCATCGGCACCGCCTGCCGATGGCACTCGCCCTCCAGGTCGCCGACAACCGGATCACGGTGCACAAGGCGCTCCAGACCAAGACCGAGGAGGAGGCGCGCGAGGTGCCGCGTTCCCAGACCTCGATCTCGCACGGCATCTGGAACTTCATGATCACCGCGATGGGCGCGTTGATCCTGTCCGGTCTGCTGGTGCGCGCCTGGCACGAGTGGGACGAGTACCTGACCGTGCGCGCCGAGGCGAGCGAGCGGCCGCGGGTCGTCCTGCCGGCGGCGCGCCCCGCGGAGCCACCCTCGGCGCCGCCGACGACCCGCGCCGCCGCGGCCACCGCGTCGCCGGCGATGACCGTCGCGCGCACCGACGCCGCCGGCCAGTTGATCGAAGTGGTCGGGCCCGACGCGCGCAGCGTGCTGATCGCCTTCTGCAACGGCGGGCGCTCCGCCGGCCACCGGCGCGCCTTCGGGGTCGCCCCCTCGATGCCGCCCGGAAGCGGCGTGCGGATGGGCCTGTTCACCAACCTCGATCAGGAGTCGCAGCCGATGCGCGCCATCCGGATCCGGCGCGATCCGCGCACCGGCCGGTGGTCGGCGGGCGACGGCCGCTCCCCGATCACGACTGAGTCCGCCCCGCCGCTCTCGGACGGCGGCCGCATCGTGCCGGTCGACTCGGGGCTTCCCGATCCCCCGGACGAACCGGAAACCGTCACCAGCCCGTCGACTTCCTGAGCCGGTTTCGCATGTAATATCGGGATCTCTCTGGAGATCCCGACATGGAAAAGAGCGCCCGCGACCTGCTCCTGAGCCGCTACCCCGTGCTCGGGAAGCTCGATCCCGAGTTGCTGCGCAAGGTGGAGCGCAGCGTCAAGTTCGTCCAGGCCCCCGCAGGCCACCGCCTGTTCGACGAGGGGAGCGCCTGCACCCTCTACCCGCTGCTGATCGACGGCACCATCCGCGCCGGCAAGGCCAGCCCCGACGGCCACGAGATCCTGCTCTATCGCCTGCACCCCGGAGAGTCGTGCGTGATCACCGCGGTGGCGCTCCTGGGCGAGAGCCCCTATCCGGCGATCGGCTCGGCCGAGACCGACCTGACCCTGTACGGCCTGCCGCGCGAAGTCT
>DATKFL010000041.1:0-6552 GCA_035511355.1 Dongiaceae bacterium | reverse complement strand
CCCCTCTACCGGGTCAAGCGCGGCAAGTTCGAGGCCTACCTCGCCAACGACGACGACCTGGCGCGCTTCCTGATGGAGCAGGCGTCGCAGGAGCGCGCGGTGAAGGTTCCCTCGGGGACGAAGCTCGAGGGGAACGACCTGCGCCACGCTCTCGAGAGCCTGGCGCGTCACCAGGACCTGCTCGATCACCTCCGGAAGCGCGGCTTCGAGTCGGCGCTGGTCGAGACCCTGCTGGCGGCGGCCCTCGCCGACGAGAAGCAGTTCCATTCGGCCGAGGTGCTCGGCAAGGTGCGCGAGGCGGTCGAGGCCTCCGGCCGGACCACCGGCGAGCTGGAGCGCGACGAGGAGCACGGCCGGTACACCTTCACGGTCGCCTCGGCGCAGCGCGGCCGCGCCCCGGTCACCGTGTCGTGGGACCTGGTCTCGTCGATTGAATACAAGACCCTGCACGCCCTCGAGCAGGACCTCGTGGCTCTCGGCCAGGGCCCCTTCATCGTGGCCGAGAACGGGCACGAGACCACGGTGGCGAGCCGGGGCGAGCTCCTCCAGCACCTCATGGAGGAGGGCAAGAAGGGGGTCAGCATCCAGCGCTACAAGGGGCTGGGCGAGATGAACCCGGGCCAGCTCTGGGAGACCACCATGAACCCCGAGACCCGCCGGCTCCTCCAGGTCGGCGTGGCCGATGCGGTCGAGGCCGACGCCATCTTCACCGTGCTGATGGGTGACGTGGTCGAGCCGCGGCGGCAGTTCATCGAGGCGAACGCCCTCAACGTTCGCAACCTCGACGTCTGACGATGGACGAGACCCGCCCTGACGTCGGGGCCCTGACCCCGGTCACTCTCGAAGACGAGATGCGACGCTCGTACCTCGATTACGCCATGAGCGTGATCGTCGGCCGGGCGCTCCCCGACGTGCGCGACGGCTTCAAGCCGGTGCACCGCCGCGTGCTGTTCTCGATGCACGAAGTGGGCAACACCCACGACAAGCCGTACAAGAAGGCCGCCCGCATCGTCGGAGACGTGATGGGCAAGTACCACCCGCACGGCGACTCGGCGATCTACGACACCGTGGTGCGGCTGGCCCAGGACTTCTCGATGCGCTACCCGCTGGTCGACGGCCAGGGGAACTTCGGCTCGATCGACGGCGACGCGGCGGCCGCGATGCGCTACACCGAAGTGCGCATGGCGAAGCTGGCGCAGGAGATGCTGGCCGACATCGAGAAGGACACCGTCGACTACGGCCCGAACTACGACGGCCAGCTGCGCGAGCCGCTGGTCCTGCCCAGCCGCCTGCCGAACCTCCTGGTCAACGGATCGTCCGGGATCGCGGTCGGCATGGCGACCAACATCCCGCCGCACAACCTGAACGAGATCTGCGACGCGCTGCTGCTCCAGATCGAGAACCCCGACGTGACCATCGGCGAGCTGATGCAGCACGTCAAGGGGCCCGACTTCCCGACCTCCGGCTACATCTGCGGCGTGGAGGGGATCCGCTCGGCGTACCTGACCGGCCGCGGCGCCATCGTGATGCGCGCCCGGGCGACCGTCGAGGAGGCCGGCAAGCGCGGCAAGGACAAGATCGTCATCACCGAGATCCCGTACCAGGTGAACAAGACGCGCCTGATCGAGCAGATCGCGATGCTGGTGAACGACAAGCGCGTCGACGGGATCACCGACATCCGCGACGAGTCGGACCGCGACGGCATCCGGGTGGTGATCGATCTGCGGCGCGACGCGGTGCCGCGGGTGATCCTGAACCTGCTCTACAAGCACACCCAGATGCAGGAGTCGTTCGGGGCGATCTTCCTGGCGATCGTCAACAACCGGCCCCAGGTGCTGAACCTCAAGCAGATGCTGTCGCACTTCATCGATCACCGCCGCGAGGTGATCGTCCGGCGCACCCAGTTCGAGCTGGCGCGCGCCGAGGAGCGCGCCCATCTCCTCGAGGGGCTCAAGATCGCCCTCGACAACCTCGACGAGATGGTCGCGCTGATCCGCGCGGCGCGCACCCCGGACGAGGCGCGCCAGGCGATGCGGCTGCGGTTCCGGCTGTCGGACGTGCAGGCGACCGCCATCCTCGAGATGCGCCTCCAGCGCCTGACCGGCCTCGAGCGCCAGAAGATCGTCGACGAGTACACCGAGACGCTCAAGATGATCGCCCGGTTCAGGGAGATCCTGGCGAACGAGCGGCTGGTCTACGGGATCATGGCCGACGAGCTGCGCGACATCCGCAAGACCTACGGCGACGCGCGCCGCACCGAGATCGTCCCCGCGGCCGGCGAGATCTCGATCGAGGACATGATCGCCGAGGAGGAGATGGTCATCACCGTCTCGCACGCCGGCTACATGAAGCGCAACCCGCTCTCCACCTATCGCAGCCAGCGGCGCGGCGGCAAGGGACGCATCGGCATGACGACGCGCGAGGAGGACTTCGTCGAGCACCTGTTCGTCGCCTCGACGCACGCGTCGATCCTGATCTTCACGACGCGCGGACGGGTGCACTGGCTGAAGGTGCACGAGATCCCGCAGATCGGCGCCGCCGGCAAGGGCAAGAACATCATCAACTTCGTCAACCTGACCTCCGAGGAGAAGGTGGCGGCGGTGGTGGCGACGAAGGACTTCGCCGAGGACCGCTACATCGTCTTCTGCACCCGCAAGGGGACGGTCAAGAAGACGCCGCTGGCCGCCTACGGCAACCCGCGCGCCGGCGGCATCATCGCGGTCGGCATCGACGACGATGACGCGCTGCTCTCGGCGAACGTCACCGACGGCAGGCAGGAGCTGTTCATGGCGTCGTCGAAGGGCCAGGCGATCCGCTTCCCCGAGGAGGAAGTCCGGCCGATGGGGCGCGGCGCGCACGGCGTCATCGGCATGCGCCTCGAAGCGGGCGACGCGGTGGTCGAGATGGACTGCCTCAAGCCCGACGGCGGCACCATGCTCACCGTCACCGAGCGCGGCTACGCCAAGCGGACCGAGATCCCCGAGTACCGCCTGCAGGGGCGCGGCGGCAGCGGCATCATCAACCTCAAGGTCACCGACAAGACCGGGCCGGTGGTGCAGGTGATGCAGGTGATGGACCAGAGCCAGGTGGTGGTGATCACCGCCTTCGGCAAGATCATCCGCACCGCGGTGCGCGACATCTCTCTGCTCGGAAGACCGACCCAGGGCGTCCGCCTGATCAACCTCGAAGAGGGGGACACCGTGGTCGCGGTGGCGCCGGTCGCCGAGGGGGACGAGGTCGCCGAGGCGCTCGACGCCGGCGGCGCCGTCGAGGGTCCGCTTCCGGGCGGCGCCGCGCCGGGCAACGTCCCCGGCGGCAACGGCCGGGACGTCTCCTGACCGTGAGCCGCGACACGCTGGGCGAGCTGCGGCGACGCGACCGGCTCGCGGAGGCGGGCGGCGGCGAAGAGCGGATCAGGAAGCAGCGCGCCGACGGCAAGCTGCCGGCGCGCGAGCGGGTGACCCTCCTTCTCGACCCCGGCTCGTTCGAGGAGCTCGACAAGTTCGTCGTGCATCGCTCGAACGACTTCGGGATGGAGCTGCAGCGCATCCCCGGCGACGGCGTGGTCACCGGCCACGGCACCATCGACGGGCGCACGGTCTTCCTCTTCGCGCAGGACTTCACCGTCTTTGGCGGATCGCTCAGCGAAACCTACGCCCAGAAGATCTGCAAGATCATGGACCTCGCGGTGAAGGTCGGCGCGCCGGTCATCGGCCTGAACGACTCCGGCGGGGCGCGCATCCAGGAGGGGGTCGTCTCGCTCGCCGGCTACGCCGACATCTTCCTGCGCAACACCCTGGCGTCGGGCGTGGTGCCGCAGATCTCCGCGATCATGGGACCGTGCGCCGGCGGGGCGGTCTATTCGCCCGCGATCACCGACTTCAACGTCATGGTCGAGAAGACCTCCTACATGTTCATCACCGGTCCCGACGTCATCAAGTCGGTGACCCACGAGGAAGTCACCAAGGAGGACCTCGGCGGCGCGCACGCGCACGCGACCGTGAGCGGCGTGGCGCACTTCACCGCCCCCGACGACCGCGCGGCCCTGGCGCTGATCCGCACCCTCCTCTCGTACCTGCCGTCGAACAACATGGAGGACCCGCCGCAGCACGACACCGGCGACGACCCCGAGCGCGAGGACCCGGCGCTCGACACCCTGATCCCGGCCGAGCCGAACAAGCCGTACGACATCAAGAAGGTGCTGGCGTCGGTGCTCGATCTCGGCTCGTTTTTCGAGGTGCACGAGGCCTACGCGCGGAACATGGTGGTCGGCTTCGGCCGGATGGCGGGTTCGAGCGTCGGCGTGGTGGCCAACCAGCCGGCGTTCCTGGCCGGCACGCTCGACATCGACGCCTCGCTCAAGGCGGCCCGCTTCGTGCGCTTCTGCGACGCGTTCAACATCCCGCTCCTGATCTTCGAGGACGTCCCGGGGTTCCTGCCGGGCACCGACCAGGAGCACCGCGGCATCATCAAGCACGGCGCCAAGCTGCTGTACGCCTTCGCCGAGGCGACCGTCCCGAAGATCACGGTGATCACCCGCAAGTCGTACGGCGGCGCCTATTGCGTCATGGGGTCGAAGCAGATCCGCACCGACTTCAACTTCGCCTGGCCCACCGCCGAGATCGCGGTGATGGGGCCCGAGGGGGCGGTCAACATCCTGTTCCGCCGCGAGATCGCCGCCGCCTCCGATCCCGAGGCGCTGCGGCGCGCCCGGGTCGAGGAGTTCCGCGACAAGTTCGCCAACCCGTACATCGCGGCCGAACGCGGCTTCGTCGACGCCGTCATCGCCCCGCGCGCCACCCGTCCGCGCCTGGTCCGGGCGCTGCGCGCGCTTCGCCACAAGCAGGACACCAATCCCCCGCGCAAGCATGGCAACATCCCGCTCTAAGCGCCCCCCCGCCGCCCGCCCGAAGCCGCCCCTGCGCCGCATCCTGATCGCGAACCGGGGGGAAATCGCCCTGCGCGTGGTGCGCGCCTGCCGCGACCTCGGGATCGCGCCGGTGATGGTCTACAGCGACGCCGATCGCGACTCGCTGCCGGTGCGGCTGGCCGATGCCGCGGTCCCGATCGGCCCCGCGCCCGCCGCCGCCTCGTACCTGAACGTGCAGGCGATTCTCGAGGCGGCGCTCAGGACCGGGGCCGACGCCATCCACCCGGGCTACGGCTTTCTCGCCGAGAACGCCGACTTCGCCGAGGCGGTCGAGGCGGCGGGTCTGACCTTCATCGGGCCGCCCGCGGCGGCGATGCGCGCGGTCGGCGACAAGGTCGAGGCGCGCCGGCTGATGGCGGCGCGCGGCGTGCCGATCATCCCCGGGCTCACCGACCGCGCCGCCGACGGCAGGGCGATCGAGGCGTTCGCGGCGACCGCCGGCTACCCGATCCTCCTGAAGGCGGCGGCCGGGGGCGGCGGCAAGGGGATGCGCGTCGTCCGCTCCGCGGCCGAGCTGACCTCGATGCTGCGCGCCGCTCGATCCGAGGCGAAGGCCTCGTTCGGCGACGACGGGGTCTACGCCGAGAAGCTCCTCGAAGGGGTGCGGCATGTCGAGATCCAGATCGTCGCCGACGCGCACGGCGACGTGGTCTGGCTGGGCGAGCGCGAGTGCTCGCTGCAGCGCCGGCACCAGAAGCTGATCGAGGAAGCGCCGTCGCTCGCCGTGACCCCGGCGCTCCGCGCGAAGATGGGTGCGCTCGCCGCCGAGGTGGCGCGCGCCTCCGGCTACCGCAACGCCGGCACCGTCGAGTTCCTGGTCGACGCCGCCGGGAACCCCTGGTTCATGGAAGTGAATGCCCGGCTCCAAGTTGAACATCCGGTCACCGAGATGGTCACCGGGTTCGACCTGGTGCGGGCGCAGATCGCCGTGGCGTCGGGCGATCGCCTGCCGTTCCGCCAGGCGGAGGTCGCCCCGCGGGGCTGGGCGATCGAGTGCCGCATCCTGGCGGAGGATCCGGCACACGGCTTCCGGCCGCACCCCGGCCGGATCACCGCGGTCCGCCTTCCGGCCGGCCCCGGGGTGCGGGTCGACACGGCACTCCAGGCCGGCGACGAGGTGTCGCTCCATTACGACGCGCTGGTGGCGAAACTGATCGCCTGGGGCGAGGACCGCGATCAGGCGATCCGCCGGATGCTACGCGCCCTGCGCGAGTTCCGCATCGCCGGCATCCGCACCACCATCCCGTTCCACATCGAGGTGCTGGAGGGGGAGGAGTTCCGCGGCGGCCGCTTCGACATCGCCTGGGTCGATCGCGCCCTGCCGGGGCTGTCCCCGCGTCTCGAGGCCCCGCTCGAGGGGTTCGAGACGGCGGCGATCGCCGCGGCGGTCGAGGCCTACGAGATGGCGCGCCGGGGAGCCGCGGGAACCGGCGCCGCCGGGACGGAGACGCCGGCATCGAGCGCCTGGGCGATCGCCGGCCGGCGGGCGCAGATGCGCGGCCGGCCGCCGCGCGGCAGGTGGGCGTGAGATGAAGGTGATCGCGCGCATCGGCGAACGCACGCTGACTCTCGAAGTCGCTCCGGCCGACGGGGGGCTCGAGGTACGCATCGACGGGCGTGAG
>DATKFL010000040.1:0-4852 GCA_035511355.1 Dongiaceae bacterium | reverse complement strand
AGGCCTCGGCATCGGGAAGCTCGCCGCCGCGGCCATGGAGGGGAGCGCCCGGCAGCCGCAGGCCGTGGGCGACATCCGCACCAGCATGATCATCGCCGCCGCCCTGATCGAGGGCGCGACGCTGTTCGCGCTGGTCATCTGCATGATCCTCGGGGTCAAGTAAGGACGTTTCATGGGCACCAAGCTCATCACTCCCGACTTCGGGACGATCTTCTGGACGCTCCTGACGTTCACCATCCTGGCATTCCTGCTGGGTCGGTACGCCTGGAAGCCGCTTCTGGCGCTGCTCGACGAGCGCGAGCGATCGGTGCGGGAGTCGCTCGAGTCGGCCCGGAAGGCGCGCGCCGAGGCGGACGAGATGCTCCAGAAGAACCAGGAGTTCCTCGCCGGCGCGCGGCGCGAGACCACGGCGCTCCTCGAGCAGGGGCGGAAGGAGAGCGAGATTCTCCGCGCCGAGCTCCTGGCGCAGGCGCGCAAGGAGTCCCAGGACCTGGTCGAGCAGGGGAAGCGCCAGATCCAGTACGAGCAGAAGCAGGCGATCGAGGATCTCCGCCGGCAGGTCGCCGATCTCGCCATCGGCGCGGCCGAGCGGCTGATCAAGGGCGAGCTCGACGACGCCGCGCACCGGAAGCTGGTGGCCGACTACCTGCAGTCGTTGCCGGCCTCCGCCCCCGACGCCGGCCGGCACTGACCCCGGGCCCGTGATCCGGGTCGCGGTCCGCCTGCGTCGGACGGTCGACGAGTCGCACCCCATCCGGATCGGCCGCGGTCTCGGGCCGCGCATCTCCGTCGATCTCCGCCGCCGCGCCCTGGCGCGGCGCTACGTCGTCGTGACCGACGCGAACTTGGCGACGCGCCACGGGCGGCTGCTCGCCGGCTTCCTGCGCCGGCGCGGCCTGCCGACCGACCTCGTGGTCGTGCCCGCCGGCGAGACCAGCAAGTCCCGCAAGGTGCGCGACCGGCTCGAGGATCGGCTCATCGCCCTCGGGGCCGACCGCGGCACCGCGCTGGTCGCCCTCGGCGGGGGGGTCGTCGGCGATCTCACCGGCTTCGTCGCGGCGACCTTCCACCGCGGCATTCCGTACGTGCAGGTGCCGACCACGCTCGTCGGGATGGTCGACGCCTCGATCGGCGGCAAGACCGGCATCAACCACCCCGCCGGCAAGAACCTGATCGGCGCCTACCACGCGCCGGTCGCGGTCTATGTGGACATCGACTACCTGCGCTCGCTGCCGGCGCGCGCCTTCGTGTCGGGTCTCGCGGAGATCGTGAAGTGCGGCGTGATCGCCGATCGGTCCCTGTTCGAGCTGCTCGAGCGGCAGCGCGATCGACTGCTGCGACGCGACCCCGATCTCCTGTCGCGCGTCATCGAGTCCGCCTGCCGGATCAAGGTGCGGGTGGTGCGCGCCGACCCGCGCGAGGCCGGACGCCGCAAGATCCTCAACTTCGGCCACACCATCGGGCACGCGCTCGAGACCCTGAGCGGCTATCGCATGGCGCACGGCGAAGCGGTGTCGATCGGCATGGTGGTCGAGGCCCGTCTCGCGGCGCGCGCCGGTCTCGCGCCCCAGGCGCTCGCGACCCGTCTCGAAACCCTCCTCCGCGCGCTCGGGCTGCCGACCGCCCTGCCGCGACGCCATACCCCCGCCGCCATCCTGGAGGTCGCCCGGCGGGACAAGAAGGCCCGCAGCGGCCGGATCGCCTACGCGCTCCCGACCCGCCTCGGGGCGATGGCGCAGGTGGGAGGGGACTACGTGGTGCCGCTCGACGATGATCTCGTACGCCGCGTCCTTCAAAGCCCCCGGAGCAGCACCTAGCACGCCCGGACGACAGCGTTAATCAGCTGATATTAAACAGGTTATATCGATTTCTTGGTCGATCCGGGGCGGGTCGGCCGCATCCTTCTTTATTCCCTCCCCGGCCGGAGAACGGGAATACCGGCGACTCATCGCTCCCGGGAGGTTGCCTCTGGGGCTCAGGTCCCTATATTGATGACGGAATCGGCATAGGTGTCTTTCGGAGGATTCATGGCCCTGCGCGCAGTCAAGAACGCCCCGATGGCCTCCGGCGCCCCGGTCGGGCGAGCCGCCGCATTTCTCATCGTCGACGCCAAGGGTGTGGTCGCCTCGTGCGAGGGGTGGGAGACGCTCGCGATCGACGCGGCGCCCGAGACGCTCGTGCCGGGCGGCACGCTCGACAGCCCGCTGCCGCGCGAGCTGGCCGCGCTGGCGGTCAAGGCGCGCGCGAACAACCGCCCCGAGGCCTCGACCTTCGAGGTGACCACCGACAAGGCCCGCTTCTACGCCGCCGTGGCGGCGCCGCTGCCCGGTTCGGGCGGAGGATCGCGGGTCGGGGTGAGCGTCGCCGAAACCGATGCGCCCGCCGCGAGCGACGCCGAAGGGCGGATCATCCGGCAGCTCGGCCACGACCTGCGCACGCCGCTCACCTCGATCAGCGGCGGCGTCGAGTTGATGCAGTCGGGTCGGCTCGGCGGCGTGCAGCCGCAGCAGGAGCGCATCCTTGGATTGATGCAGAAGGGGGTCGAGGCGATGGTGCGGCAGATCGACGAGGCGACCGCGCCGTACCGCAAGCACAAGGACCTGCTCGCGGCGCTCGGCGAGGACGCGGCCGAGTTCCTGAAGGACAGCGGCTCCGGCGGGGGAACGCGATGAGCCGCACCATCCTCGTCGCCGACGACTCGCAGGCGGTGCGCGACATCCTGCAGGTCAGCCTCGAAACGCTCGGCTATCGGGTCGTCCTCGCCGAGGACGGCGAGCGCGCCATGGAGCGGATCCTGGCGGCGCACCCGGATCTGATCATCGCCGACGTCATGATGCCGAAGGTGAACGGCTTCCAGATCTGCCGGCGGGTGAAGTCCGACCCGGCGACGCACGGCACGCCGGTCATCCTGCTCACCGCGCGCTCCGGTCAGGAGGACGTCTTCTGGGGCAAGGACTGCGGCGCCGACGAGTACGTCACCAAGCCGTTCAGGACGCAGGACCTCGAAGAGACCATCGGCCGGCTCCTCTCGGCGGCCGCGGCGCACCCGCGTGACGGCATCACCACCGGGCCGCTCCCCGAGGAGGCGAAGGCGATCGCGGCGGGCGGTCAGATCGTCATGCTGCGCTGGGACCCGCGCGCGCTCGACGTCTTCCGGAAGAAATACGGCGAGATCAAGTTCAGCGCCGGGATGCAGAGCCTGCGCGCGGCGGCCGCCGGCTTCATGGCGGCGCGCGGCCAGAAGGGGCCGGTCGCCGTGCACGTGCCCGTCGGTCTTTCGGCGGTGGTGGCGGGGAGCGCGAAGAGCGCGACCGCGTTCGGGCGGGAGCTGGCGCAGTGCCTCGACGCGGCGGCGCAGGAGCTGTACGAAGGCGACGACCGCGCGCTGGGATTCATCCGGTTCCGTGACTCGCGCACCGGGAGGGAGGAGCAGCTGCCCCTCCTGACCTTCACGGCGGGAATCGATCCCGACACGCACGTCTGAATGAGCCCCGTGCCGCCTTGGTCGTCCCGCGGGGACGACACTAGAATCGACGCGGGGGCCGGAGCGGATCGATGATCCCGAAGAAACTGGGACGCTTCGAGATCCTGAAGGAGATCGGGCGCGGCGCCATGGGGCAGGTGTTCCTGGCGAACGACCCGAAGATCGAGCGCCAGGTGGCGATCAAGACGATCGCCCTGCCGGCCGGCACCCCCGAGGAGGAGGCGCTCGAAACCAGCCGCCGCTTCCTGCGCGAGGCCCAGGCGGCGGGCCGGCTCCTGCACCCGAACATCGTCACCATCTTCGACGTCGGCGAGGAGAACGGCGTCTCGTTCATCGCCATGGAGTTCATCGACGGGGTCACGCTCGACAAGCATGCCCGCCCGGGAACCCTCCTGCCGCCGGGGGACGTGCTCGACCTGGTCACCCAGGCGGCCGCCGCGCTCGATCACGCGCACGCGGCCGGCGTCATCCACCGCGACATCAAGCCGGCGAACCTGATGCGCCTCAAGGACGGGACGCTCAAGATCACCGACTTCGGCCTGGCCAAGAACCCCTCGGCCAACCTGACCCAGACGGGAGTGCTCCTCGGCACTCCCTCGTACATGTCGCCGGAGCAGATCCAGGGGAAGGAGCTCGACGGTCGCAGCGACCTGTTCTCGCTCGGCGTGGTGCTCTACGAGCTCCTGACCGGGGTGCGGCCGTTCGACGCCGACTCGATCTCGACGATCATCTACCGCGTCCTGTACGAGGACCCGCGCCCCCCGGCGGCGCACAACCCGGCGCTCCCGGGCGAAGTCAACCTGGTCATCGAGCGGCTCCTCGCGAAGGACAAGAGCCGGCGCTATCCCAACGGCGTGGCGCTGGTCGCCGATCTCCGCAAGGCCTTCTCCTCGCTCCCGCCCGACACGCTGTCGCGCCCGTTCGCGCTGCCCGCGGCCCCGGCGTCGCCGACCGGCGTCGCGACCCGCCGCAGCGCCGCCGCCGAGCCCGGCGCCCCGGACGCGGGGGTCGGGACGCGCAGCGCGTCGCGCCGCGCCCGGCCGCGCGCCGTGCCGCCGCCGCCTCCCGCGCCGACGCCCCTGATCGCGCATCATCCGTTCAAGATCGCGGCGCTGGTGGTCTCGGTCGCCGCCGGACTCCTGCTCTTCCCGCGCTGGGTCAACCGGGCCGAACGCTCGCACCGTTCCGACACGCTGCGTGATCGGGTCGCCCAGGGTTCGGGCGCGCCCGACGGCGCGAACCCGGGAGGCTCCGGCGTCGGCGACCGGGTGCAGACGGCCGGGGTGCTGGGCGCGGCGGCGCCGAGGGCGGCCGCGCGCGTCGGCGTGGCGGTCGAGACCGTTCCCAAGGGAGGCGCGCTCCTCCTCG
>DATKFL010000039.1:0-3412 GCA_035511355.1 Dongiaceae bacterium | reverse complement strand
CGACCTGTGTTACGTTCCGGGGCACACATCAGGGAGAGCGGAAGTGGACTTCGACCTGCAGGCATCCGTTCCGGTGCTGGCGCGCACGCCGGCGGTTCTCGATGCGCTGCTCCTGGGACTGCCCGCACCCTGGGTGACCGGGAATGAAGGCCCTTCCACCTGGAGCCCGTTCGACGTGGTGGGGCATCTGATCCATGGGGAGCGGACCGACTGGCTGCCGCGCGCCGAGCACCTGCTCGCGCACGGCGAACGGATCCCCTTCCCGGTCTTCGATCGGTTTGCGCAGTTCGAGGCGTCGCAGGGGAAGGAGCTCCCCGAGCTCCTCGAGACCTTTCGCGGGCTGCGTGCCGACAGCCTCCGACGCCTCGACGCCCTGCGGCTGACGACGGCCGACCTCGAACGGACCGGTCGGCATCCCGAGTTCGGCAGGGTGACGCTGGCCCAGCACCTGGCCACCTGGGTGGCGCACGACATGGATCACCTGGTCCAGGTGGCCCGGGTCATGGGCCGGCAATACACGGAAGCGGCAGGTCCCTGGCGGCAATACCTGAGGATTCTCAGGCCCGAGTGACCGGTCGGGATCACCGATTCGTCATCGGGCGCCGTCCCCGGCCGATCGGATTGATCTCTCCACCGCGCAACCTATATTGCGAGCGTCGTGGAGGGACCTGTGTCCGCTCGCCCCCGACTGGTCGCCGCCGTCTTCCTCGCCGCGCTCGCGGCGCTCGCGATCCTCGCGCCCGCGGGACTCGCCGCGCCGACGGGCCAGGCCGCCTCTTCCGGAGCCGTCGAAGCGTCGGCGTCGCCGCGCGCCGGGGGCGCCCTCGAAGGGGAGGTCACCCTCGGTCCGCGCCTCACGGCGCGCCGCATGCGCTTCAACGCCTACCCCGACGCCCAGGCGGCGATCGCGGCGAAACCGGCGCACAGCGACAGCGCGCGCACCGAGGAGTTCGCCAACGTCGTGATCTACCTCGAGGCGGTCGACGGCCCGCAGCCGCTCGCCGCCTCCAAACGGCGCGACGACGGCAAGCGGGACCGGCATGACGCGGAGGCCGCCGCGTCGCCCGCGCGGGTCAGCTCGCCGCGGCCGGTCGCCGAGGCGTCGCTGGCGATCCGCCAGGAGGGTCTCGCCTTCCAGCCGCACGTCCTGCCGATCCTGAAGGGCGCGTCGGTCGAGTTCCCGAACGCCGACGTCGTCTTCCACAACGTCTTCTCGCTGTCGCGCGCCTCGACCTTCGATCTCGGACGCTACCCGCGCGGTGAATCGAAATCGGTCCGCTTCGACACGCCCGGCCTGGTCAAGGTCTTCTGTCACATCCACTCCGACATGAGCGCCGTGGTCCTGGTCCTCGACAACCCCTACTTCGTCGTCCCGGACGCCTCGGGCCGTTTCCACATCGACGGCATCCCGGCGGGCGAGTACCGCGCCGTCGCCTGGCATGAGCGGGCGCGGAGGGTGTCGCAGGTCGTGCGCATCACCCCGGGCGCGACCGCGCAGGCCTCTTTCCAAATCCCGCTCGAGGATCCGGTTGAGTGAACGCCTCGCCGGAGCGACAGGCTCTCCCCCGCCCGGCGGCCTGACCCGGCCCCCGTCCGTCCGCGCCACCGCTCCCAGCCTCCGCATCCGCCTCGTGATGCTGAGCGTCGCTCTGACCGCCGGGGTGGTCGGCTTCCTGTTCGCGGTCCTCGGCATGAGCATCCACACCCAGACCCGGCGCCTGCTCGCCGCCGGGCTGGCGCGCCAGCAGAACCGGCTCGTCGAAGTCCAGGCCGCCGAGGAGCGCGACCTCCTGCGTCTCTCCTCGCTGATGACCGAGAGCCCGACACTGCGCGCCGCGCTCGAGACCTATCAGTCGGAATGGGAGTCGGCCGGCTCGACCCGGACGGATCTTCTCGCCACCGTGCAGGCCGAAGTCGATCGGCTCGCCGCGGGGCTCAATCATGACCTGGTGGTCATCGCCGGCACCGGCGGCGCCGTGCTCGCCTGGCGCGACGCGGCGGCCCTTCCGGCGCCGCGCACGGGCTCCCCGATGAGCGGCCCGCTTCCCTGCCGGAGCGGCGCCGAGCTCGACGTCGCCGCCGCCGCGGCCGCCGCCGGGGCGCAGATCGCACCCGCCGGCAGCAGCGGGGTGATGTCCTGGGGCGGCTCGCCGTATCTCAGCGGCTGCGTCCCGATCGTCCTCGGGGGCGACGTCATCGGATCGCTCCTGGTCGGCGATCGCCTCGACGATCGCTTCGTCGGCCGGGTGCGCGATCTCATGGGCGCCGACGTCGTGCTGACCACCGGCGGCCAGGTCCTGGCCGCCACCCGCCCGGAGCTGGCCTCGGCCACGGGACTGGGCGGCGCGACCGGACACGTCGCGCCGCGCGGCGGTGCCGGCCGCGACCCGGCGCTCGACGATCCCGGCCGCGTGGTGCGCGCCGGCGACGAGGAGTTCGTCACCCTCTCGGTGCCGCTGCCGGGCGGCCCGGGCGTGCCGGCCACGACGCTTCACCTGATGCACTCGCTCACCGCCGCCGTCGGGCCCGCCGATCGCGACCTGAAGCGCGCGATCCTGACCTACGGCGCCCTGGCGCTCGCGCTGGCGGCGCTGGCGGCGTCGATGGCCTCGCGCACCATCCTGCGGCCGCTCGATCGGTTCGTGATCTTCCTCCGGGGGGTCGCCGCGAGCGGCGACCATGCGCGGCGGTTCGCCGCCGCCGGCGGGAGCCCCGAAATGACCCTCCTCGCCTCCACCTACAACGAGCTGATGGCGTCGCTGCACGAGCGCGAGCAGCAGCTGCTCGAGCGCGCCCGCGAGGAGATCGACCGGATGGAGCGCCTGAAGGAATCGGAGAAGCTCGCGGCGCTCGGTCGCATGCTCTCCGGCGCGGCGCACGAGATCAACAACCCGCTCGCGGGCGTCATCGGCAACATCGATCTGCTCCTGGCCGACCCGGCGCTCGCCGACGGCACCCGCCGCCGCCTCGACACCATCGCGCGCGAGGGACGGCGGATCGTCGGCCTGGTGCGCAACCTGCTCAAGACGGTGCATCGCGACGACGGCCGGCGCGATGTCGTCGACCTCAACCAGGTCCTGCGCGAATGCTGCGATCTGCGGCGCCACGACTTCCAGAACGCCGGCATCGCCCTCGAGCAGCAGCTGACCGACGACGCCTGCGCCGTGCTCGGGAGCGAGATCGAGCTCCAGCAGGTCTTCCTGAACATCCTGAACAACGGTCTCGACGCGCTCCAGGAGGCGGGCGGCAACGGTCGCCGCATGACGGTGCGCTCCGGCGTCGTCGCCGGCCCCGGCATCCCCGGGGCTCCCGACAGCGAGGTGACCGTCACGTTCCTCGACAACGGCCCGGGGATGAAGCATCCGGAACGGGTCTTCGATCACTTCTACACGACCAAGCCGATCGGCAAGGG
>DATKFL010000038.1:0-4085 GCA_035511355.1 Dongiaceae bacterium | reverse complement strand
CCGAAGCCGGGTGTCGACGTCGCCGGCGGGAGCGTCCAGGACGGTGGCGCTCCCCTCGGTCGCGAAGGCGATCCCGAGCGCCAGCTTGACGAGGGTCGTCTTGCCGGCGCCGTTCGGGCCGAGAAGGCCGTAGACCGACCCGCGCGGCACCCGCAGGTCGAGCCGGTCGAGCGCCTTGACGGTGCGCCGGCCGACGCCGGTCTTGTAGGTCTTGGAGAGCCCCTGGGCGACGAGGGCATCGGTGGTCGGGGCCGGCGGCACTCCCTCAGAGCCCCATGATGTGCATGCCGCTGTCCACGAAGAGGATGTCGCCGGTGATCCCGCGCGCCAGGTCCGACGCCAGGAAGGCCGCCGTGTCCCCCACTTCGGCCGGCTCGGTGTTGCGCCGCAGCGGCGCCTTCTCGCGCACGATGCCGAGGATCGAGGTGAACCCCGAGATGCCGCGCGCCGCGAGCGTGCTGATCGGCCCCGCCGAGATGCCGTTCACCCGGATGTTCTTCGGGCCGAGGTCCGACGCCAGGTAGCGGATGCTCGACTCGAGCGCCGCCTTCGCCACCCCCATGACGTTGTACTTCGGCACCACCCGCTCGCTCCCGAGGTAGGTCAGGGCGATGATGCTGCCCCCCCCTTCCATGAGCGGCACGGCGCGCTGCGCCAGCGCGGTCAGCGAGTAGGCGCTGATGTCGTGCGCCATCTAGAACCCTTCGCGCGAGGTGCCGAGGAACTCCCCCTCGAGGTCCTCCTTCATCGCGAACGCCACGCAGTGCACCAGGATGTCGAGCCGGCCGTAGGCTTCCTTCACCTCGGCGAACAGGGAGTCGATCTCGTTGTCCTTGGTGACGTCGCACGGGAAGACCTTCGAGCCACCGAGAGTCGCCGCCAGCCCCTCGACGTTCTCCTTGAGCCGCTCCCCCTGGTAGTTGAACGCCAGGCGGGCCCCCTCGCGATGGAACGACTCGGCGATCGACCAGGCGATGCTGCGCTTGTTGGCCACGCCGACGATGAGCGCCGTCTTGTCCTTAAGGAGCATTCTTGGCTTCTCCCCCGGGTTCGGCCGCGGCGGTCATGACCAGGGTCGGAACCGCCGCCTGCGTGGCCTCGATCACCGCCGCCTCGAGCACGTCGAGCCCCTCGTCGAGCTGCTCGTCGGTGATCACCAGCGGCATGAGTGTACGGACGATGTTGCCGTAGGTTCCCGCGCTGATGACCAGCACCCCGCCCTCGTAGCAGCGGCGGACGATGTCTTTGACCAGGTCCTTGGCCGGCTCCTTGGTCGTGCGATCCTTCACGAACTCGATCGCCTGCATCGCCCCGGCGCCGCGGACGTTCCCGACCAGGTGGCACTTCTTCCAGAGCCCCTCGAACCGGGCGCGCACCTTCTCGCCGATCTTCTTCGCCCGCTCCGGCAGGTTGTGCTTCTCGAACTGGTCGATCACCGCCAGCGCCGCGGCCGCCGCCACCGGGTTGCCGCCGAAGGTGCCGCCGAGGCTCCCTTCGATCGGGGTGTCCATGATCTCGGCGCGCCCGGTCACCGAGGCGATCGGCATGCCGCCGGCGATCGACTTCGAGGCGATCAGGATGTCGGGCTCGATGCCGTAGTGCTCCGACGCCCACATCCGCCCGGTGCGGCCGAACCCGGTCTGCACCTCGTCGGCGATGATCAGGATGCCGTGGTCGCGGGCGATCTTGGTCAGGATCGGGTAGTACTCCGGCGGCGGCACCACGAACCCGCCCTCGCCGAGGATCGGCTCGACCAGGATCGCCGCCACCATGTCCGGCTCGACGTAGCGCTTGAAGAAGTCGTTCAGGAAATGGCCGCACTCGATGTTGCACCCCGGGAACTTCTTCCCCCACGGGCAGCGGTAGCAGTAGGAGTACGGCATCCGGTGCACGTCGCCGGCGTACGGGCCGAAGTGGTCCTTGTAGGGGTTGACCTTGCTGGTCAGCGACATCGCCAGGAGCGTCCGGCCGTGAAAGGCGTCCTCGAAGCAGATGATGCCGGGGCGGCGGGTGTGCGAGCGCGCCACCTTGACCGCGTTCTCGACCGCCTCGGCGCCGCTGTTCACGAAGAAGGTCTTCTTCGGGAAGGCGCCCGGGGTGATCCGGTTCATCGTCTCGGCCAGCCGCACGTACGGCTCGTTGAGCATCACATGCGTGCAGGAGTGCAGGAACTTCTCCGCCTGGTCCTTGATCGCCTTCACCACCGCCGGCTGCGCGTGCCCGACGTTCAGCGCCCCGATGCCGCCGGCAAAGTCGATGAACCGGTTGCCGTCGAGGTCTTCGACCAGCGCCCCCTCGCCCTTGGCGATGGCGACCGGGGTGATCTGGTAGACCGCCCGCGGCACCGCGGCGCGGCGCGCTTCCATGAGGGCCAGCGACTTCGGCCCCGGGACGGCGGTCTTCAGGACGATGTGCTTCTTCATCGGCGACCCTTCTTCGCTGGCTTGCGCGCCGCTGGCTTCGCGGCGCTGGCAACTCTGGCCGCCGCCGGCTTCGGCGCCGGCGACCCCGGCCAGCGGTAAGGATACCAGTACGGCTTGGCTTCGACCTTGTAGTCCATGTGAACGTGCTTCGGCTCGCGGAAGGCGTCGAGCCCCTCGATCCCCAGCTCCCGCCCGATCCCCGACATCCGCATCCCGCCGAACGGCCCCGCGTCGTTGTCGGTCAGCGGGTCGTTGATCCAGAAGGTGCCGGCATGGATGTTCTCCATCGCGAACATCGCGTACTCGAGGTTGTTGGTGTAGATGTTCGCCCCCAGGCCGTAATCCGAGTCGTCGGCCAGCCGCACGGCTTCCTCGATGCCCTTCACCGGCATGATCGGGGCGACCGGGCCGAACGTCTCCGAGCGCATCAGGGTCATCTTGTGGCTGACGTTCGTGAGGACCGTCGGCTCGAAGAAGAAGCCCTTCTTGAACTGCGGCGGCCGGCGCCCGCCGCAGCGGACCTTCGCCCCCTGCGCCACCGCGTCGGCGATTTTCTTTTCGATCTGCACCCGGTGCGACTCGCGGATGAGCGGCCCGCAGTCGATGTCCGGCCCCATCGGGTCGCCCAGCCGCAGCCCCTTCGCGATGGCGACGAACTTCTCGACGAACTGGTCGTAGACCGACTCGAAGACGTAGAACCGCTCCCCCGAGGTGCAGACCTGGCCCATGTTGAGGAAGGCCGCCCACGCCGCCCCACGCGCCGCGATGTCGACGTCCACGTCGTCGCAGACGATGAACGGGTCGTTCCCTCCCAGCTCGAGGTTCAGCTTCTTGAGGTGCGGCGCCGCCGCCTGGGCGATCAGCTTCCCGGTCGCGATGCTGCCGGTGAACGCCACGAGCGCCGTGTCCTTGTGGACCACCAGCGGCTCGCCGACTTCGGCGCCGTACCCCGTGACGATGTTGACGACGCCCGGCCCGAACTTCCCGAAGTCCTCGGCCAGCATCAGGGTCGAGAGCGGCGTCTCTTCGGACGGCTTCAGGACGATGGTGTTCCCCGCCGCCAGCGCCGCCGCCACCTTCCAGGACATCAGGAGGAGCGGGTAGTTCCACGGCACGATGCAGACGACGACCCCGTACGGCTCTTTCCGGACGAAGTTGACCTGGTGCGGGAAGACCGGCGACAGGACCTTGCCGGCCTGGTCGCGCGCGATCTCGCCGTAGTAGTCGAAGACGCCGGCGCACCACTCGATCTCGTCGATGTTCTCGATGAGCGGCTTGCCGCCTTCGAGGGTCATCTGCCTGGCGATGGCATGGTGCTTCTCGCGAAGGGCGGTGGCGAACTGGTGCATCAAGTTGGCGCGCTCGAGGCCGGGGGTCACGCGCCAGGTCTTGAAGGCTTCGGCAGCGGCACGGACGGCGCGGTCGGCGTCGCGAGCGTCGGCGCGCGGGACTTCACCGATGACCTGCTCGGTCGCGGGGTTGTCGATCTCGAAGGAGCGCCGCGAGGCGCTCTGGGTCCACTCACCGCCGATCCACATCTTGGGCACTCGCGTCACCTCTTAAGCCGCCTAGGAACCAACGCGGCATCAGCGGATTCTATCCGCAGGAGCGCGGAGTTGCTCCAGCCGCTTGGACATAGGTACACTCACGAATCAGGTTTTC
>DATKFL010000037.1:0-3851 GCA_035511355.1 Dongiaceae bacterium | reverse complement strand
CGCCCCGCCCCGGTCCGCCGCCGACCAAGCCGCCGTTCCTGCCGCAACCGCCCCCGCTCCCGCTTCAGCAGCCGCCGCGTGCCGCCAGGATCCTGACGGGGCGGCGACGGGGCAGGCGCCGGGTTTCGAGCTGGGCGCGATCGTTCCTGCGCCGCCGCCTGCGCGAGCATCGCGCGCTCGAGGTCGGAGAAATCGCCCCCGACCGGCTTGTCGTCGCCTCGCGGCCGCGGCTCGACATGCTCGAGCCAGAAGGCGCGCACGCCCTGGTGACGCACGCCGCGCGGCAGCCTGGTCGCGAGCGTCCGCACGTCGTCGGTCACCACCGCCACCGGGAGCCCCGCTTCCGAAGCGCGCCGCGCCTCGCGGACGATGAACTCGTCCGCGGCGCCCGCACCACCCCGGGCGTAGACGATCTCGAAGTGCGCCCCCTGGACCGACCGCTGCCCCGAAGCCGATGCATGGCCGTCGAACACCACCACGACCCGCTCCCGGCGCTCGAGCGCAAAGCGCTCGAGCCGCTCGGCGAGCCCCTGGCGTGCTTCCTCGCCACTCCCGCTCACCTGCAACCGCTGCAGGTCGTGAATGGCGAAGATCATGTTGTGGCCGTCCATCAGCCAGAGCCGCGATCGGGGCATCGGAATCCCTCGCGTTCCTTCGGACCTCCGGCGCCGAGGCGACGCCGTGAAAGCGCCAGCCTACCCGCGTCTGCGCTCCGCCAGGAACTTTTGCAGCGATGCGGCCAGCCCTTCAGGAATCTCGATCGCGGTCGATTCGCGCACGATGCGCGGGGTCTCGCGATAGGCGCGCACGAAGGCGACGCATCGGGGACAGCCGGCGAGGTGGGCGTCGATCGCCACCCGGAGATCGTCGGGGAGCGCCCCCTCGAGGTAGTCCGTGACGAGCGTCGCGCCGTCGCGGCAGGTCATGTTGTTCATGGCTCGACTCCGACGAGGTGGCTGAGGAAGCCGCGCAGGAGCAGCCGGGCGCGGTGCACCCGCTGGCGCACCGCGGCCGCGTCGATGCCGAGCACGATCGCCACCTCGGCGGTCGGCATCTCCTCCAGATCGCGCAGGACGAACGCCGCCCGGCAGGCCTCGGGCAGGCGATCGATTCCCTCGAGCGCCTGCTCCATCAACCGCCGCCGGTCGAGGAGCTCGTCGGCGCGCGCCGCGAGTGACAGGTCGGCCGGTTCGCGCGCGTGCCGGCCCGCCGCGTCGAACGACGGCGCGTACGCCTCGAGCGACTCCACCGGACGGCGCGCCCGCGCCCGGTTCCGCATCAGCGCCGCGTTGGTGGCGATGCGGTACAACCAGGTCGAGAACTTCGCCTCTCCCCGGAAGGTCGCCAGGCTGCGATAGGCCGAGAGAAACGCATCCTGAAGCGCATCCTCCGCCTCGCCGTCGCTCCCGGTCATCCGCCGCACCAGGCGATAGATCCGCCCCTGGAACCGGGCGACGAGCGCCTCGAAGGCGGACTCGTCCCCCGCCGCGGCGCGACGCGCCAGCGCTTCGTCGTCCGGCTCCGGGGGCGGATTCTCCACGGCAATCGCGGAGTGTAGCAGCCTGCTCAGCGGTCCTTGATCGCCGCCTTCACCCTGGCGGCCAGCTCGGAGGTCACTTCCTTCACGCCGTGGTCGTGCTCGGCGTGCGTGGCCACCTTCTGCATCAGCTCGGTCTCGCTCGTCGCGGTGGCGGTGTAGCCGCACCCGGCGACGACGTCGTTGCAGGCGATCTGCTTGCTCATCCTGGCCTCCTTGCGGCGGGGGGTTTCGAGCGACCGCCGACGCCTCTTGAGATGCCGTCGGCGGCGAAGCGTGACCGGGAATCACGGGCCCCGGGACCGAGCGTCGGTACATAATCGTCGAGTCCTCATCGTCGTGCACACCGATCGGGGCGATCGAATTCGTCTGATCAGCGCAAGGCTGGCCACACGGCGCGAGCGAAAAACCTATGAAAACCCGTCGATCGACGACAAGAGTGGCGGAAATGAAAAAGGAGTACGACTTCTCCCGCGGCGTTCGCGGAAAATACATCGCCCGCCTGGCAGCCGGCCGGAGAATCGTCGTCCTGGATCCCGACGTCGCACGCTACTTCCCCGACTCCAGGTCGGTGAACGAGGTCCTGCGCGTGCTCGCAGCCATTCTCAACCGGCGGGGCCGAAGGGTTTCCTGAGGCGTCTGCACGACACGCCTGACCTCATGGATTCACGGGCGACCTCTCCACCAGCGCCCACCGCAACGGGCTCCCACCTCGGGTCTCGAGCACCTCGTCGACTTCGAACTCGACGACCACATGCTCCGCGCCACGGTGCCCGGCAAGGACGGCTCGCTCCCAGTTCAGCCGCGCGCGCCCGGTGAGCTGCAGGAGATCGCCGCTGGCAAAGTCCGCGAACAGGAGCCCCGCCCGGGTGTCGGCCATGAGGTTGCCGAGCGTGTTGAACATGTTGTTGCCGGCGTAGTCACCGAACGACAGCCGCCGGTCGCCGGCGACCTGCACGAACCCCGGCCGGCCGCCGCGATGCGACGCGTCCGCCCCGCCCTCCGGGTGGGCGCTGGCGATGAAGAAGGTGTCGGTCCCGGAGATCCAGGCCTGCTGCGCCGCGCTCAGCGCGGCCGATCGCCGCGTCGCCGTCCCGCGGGTCGACCCGCCGCCCGCCGCCGGTGCCTCCCCCGCCCTCGGCGCCTCCCCCTGGAGATGCCGCAGCTGGATGTACTTCCGGCAGTTCCCGTACACCTGCTCGACCTCGAGGCCGATCCCGCCATCCCGCCCGAGGACGCCCTTCCCGTTGAAGCGCACGCGCCGCCGCGTCGCCGGGTCGAACGCGAGCAGCCCCAGGTCGGCCCGCGCGGCCAGGTTCGCCGCGAGCGGATCCCCGGGCGCGGGCCGCGCATCGAGATGCACCCGGGTCGCGTCCACGGCCCGGAGGAATCCGGACGGCCCGGTCAGGAGCGACGCCCAGACCCGCCCGCGCGCTTCGATCGACGCCGCCACCACCAGCCGGAACGCCGCCAGGATCGGCACAAAGGCCGCCGGGATCTGCCCGCCGATGATGCCGCCGACCTGCTCGGCCTCCGCGCGGACGCCGATGCGACGCTGGACTTCGATTTCGCCGGGGTGAAAGGGGGTGCGCGGAGGGGGCATGCTGGTTTGGATGCCGGGGCGGGCAAAGTGTGACCGCCGTTTCAGCCGGGATTCTTCGCCGCGCGCGCCACGATCGCCCGGAACTCCGGCTCCGCACGCAGGCTCTTGAGGTCGTCGTCCGCCTCGATCATCCGCGGCGTGCCGAACCCGGCATCGACCGCCTCCCCGAGACGACGCAACGCCGCCGGGCGATCCCCCCGCAGCGCCGCGGTGCAGGCGAGGTTGTAGATCGTCCCGAGGGTGTCGGGATGGTCCGGCCCCAGAACGCGCCGGCTGATCTCCAGTCCCTCGGTGTGCAGCGCCTCGGCCTCCTCGTAACGTCCCTGCCCGGCGCAGGCGTTCGCCAGGCCATGCATCGCCCGGAGCGTGTCCGGGTGCTCGGGGCCGAGGACCCGGCGGCTGATCCCGAGCGCCTGGCGGTAGAGCGGCTCGGCCTCCGGGAATCGCCCCTGGCTGATGCAGGCGTTCGCCAGGTCGCCGAGCGCTCGCAGGGTCTCCGGATGCTCGGGCCCATAGACGCGCACGCTGGCGTCGAGCACCTGGCGATACAGCGCCTCGGCCTCCTGGTGCCGGCCCTGCCGCGAGTAGACGTTTCCGAGGTTGACCATCGCCTTCAGCGTGCCGGGGTGGTCGGCGCCGAGCACCCGCCGGCTGATCTCGATCACCTGCCGGTTCAGCGCCTCCGCCTCCTCCACCTTCCCCAGGCGGGCG
>DATKFL010000036.1:0-6350 GCA_035511355.1 Dongiaceae bacterium | reverse complement strand
GCGAGCAGCGCCCGGGTGATCTCCCCCTCGCTGTCGAGCGTGCGCACCCACTCCTCGAGCGCCGGACCGATGGTGGCGGCGAACAGGACCGCCCGGCTGCAGCCGTCGAGCCGCTCGCCGAGCGATCGGCTGGCGGTGCGCAACCGGGCGCCGATCACGACGCTCCCGTCCGCGTCGCGGGTCACCTCGAATGCGGCGCAGACGGCGCGCGGCGCGAGCCGCGGTCGGGCCGCCTCGAGCACCTCGTCGAGCAGGCGCGCGGTCTTCGCGGGAACCTGGGTGGCGCTCCGGTAGCCGAGCCGCAAGAGGACCAGTGGCCGGGGGACGGCGACGGGCAACGGATCGAGGACGCGCACCGTGGAGTCGGGCGGCTGCATCGTCTCCTCGCGGGGTCGGGCGGGCGTCAGTCCGGCAGGACCGGGATCGCCTCCATCCCGTATTGGTGCGCGTCGGCGAGAATGACCCGATCGAGTTCCTTCAACGTCGCGTCCGGAAGCGCGAAGCGCGGCTTCGCCAGAAGATCGGCGACCACCTTCTGGGCGCGCTCGTAATCGGTCGGCCCGCCCCCTCCGACCGGAGCCGAGGCGCGATCGACCGCCTTCCCCGGCATCAGGCCCTCTTCCTTGAAGAGCTTGAGGGTGGTCGGATGCCCGAGGAAGTGCCCCTTCTCGATCGCGTCGGGGAGGAAATCCTTCGCCATCGGCTCGTGGCGGTGCATGATGCCGTCTGCGAGACGGTACGCCATGCCGGCGATCTCGTTGTCGATCACCAGCTTCTCGAGCGACTGGCAGGTGATGAAGTCGAGGATGCCGGCGCCGCTCACCATGTTCACGCCGGCGAGCGCCGCGAGGATCATCCCGTAACCGGTCTCGTAGCCGGCCTGCGCGTCGACCAGTTTCGAGTCGGACAGCCCCATGTAGGCATGCACCGGGAGCCCGAACCGCTTGCCGATCTGCGCGTAGGCGCAGTCGATCATCATCGTCTCGATCGACCCGAACGGCGTCTGCCCGCCGCGCATGTCCATGAGACAGGGCGCCCCGCCGTAGACCATGGGCGCTCCCGGCTTCTGCGCCTGCGCCAGCGCGATGCCGGCGAGGTTCTCGGCCGTGTGCACGACGAGCGTCCCGGAGAGGGTCACGGGGCCGGTGGCGCCGGTGAGCGGCACCGAGATCACTTCGGACGGGATGCCGGCGTCCGCGCACCGCAACAGGCTCTCGGAGGTCAGCTCGCTCCAGCGCAGGGGCGACGACGGGCAGGCGTCGAACATCGCCAGCGGCTTCTCGGCGACCGCCTTCCTCGAGCCGCGCAGGATCGCCATCATCTCGAGCATCGTGTCGAACGACTCCGGCCTGAACAGACCGGTGATGATCGGCTTGTCGCAGCACTGCACCGCGATGTAGAAGCGGTAGTAGTCGGTGACCTCGATCGGCAGGTCGGACGGCACGAGCGAGGTCGACTGGGCGCGCAGGTTCGGGAGCTGGTGCACGAGGCGCGACAGCCGCACGTAGTCGGTCGAGGTCGACGAACGGACCGAGCGATCGTGCTCGAGCACCTTGATCGCCGCCGAGCCGGGATCGAAGTTGACCGCGTCGCCTCCCACCTCGATCGACTTGTCGCCGGTGACGTTCCAGAGGGTGATCGACTTCGGCGTCGTCTTGAGCGCGCGCTCGACGAAATCGCGCTTCAGCCAGACACGCTGGGTGGCGCGGTCGATCTTCTGCCCGTGCTCGGCGAGCAGGTCGACGCAGCGATCGTTCTCGAACTGCAGCCCGATGCTGGCGAGGACGTCGAACGCCTCGTCGATGATCCGGTCGATGAGGGCCGCCGAGATCATCTCGACGCGCGGACGGAAGGTCGGCAGGAGGCTCACGGGCGGGCCCCGGCCGGCGCGGCGGCCGGCATCCGGTCGCCGAAGGCCGCCTTCAGCCCGGCGATGAATTCCGGATCGGTCCCGCAGCAACCGCCGATGACGTTCACCCCGTACCCGACGATGGTCTTCATGTCGTCGACGAACTCCTCGGCCGACTGCTTGTAGATGACCGTCCCCCCCTCGAGCGTCGGCCGGCCCCGATTCGGCTGCACGATCACCGGCAGGTCGGTGTGGTCGCGGATGAGCCGCGTCAGCTCGATGAACACCGGGGTGCCGTGGCTGCAATTGCTGCCGACGATGTCGGCCCCCTCGTCCTTCAGGAGCTGCAGGCACTTCGGCACGGTCTCCCCCATCAGGGTGAAGAAGCCGCGCGGGTTCTTGTCGAACGTCATGCAGACGGAAACCGGCAGCTTGGTCAGCTTCTTCGCCGCCCGCACCGCCGAAACCGCCTCGTCCAGGCAGTACATCGTCTCGATCGAGATCAGGTCGACGCCGCCGTCGGCGAGCCCGAGGACCTGCGCCTCGAAGTTCTGCTGGAACTCCTCCTTCGTGTACTCCCCCATCGGCTGCAGGAACTTGCCGATCGGACCGATGTCGCCGGCGACGAACCGCCCCGGGGGGCAGACCGCGCGCGCCGCCTGCGCCGCGAGCAGGTTCGCGTCGTGGGTGCGCTCCTGCAGGTCGCGCTCGGACAGCTTGATCGGCGTGCCGCCGAAAGTGTTGGTCTGCACGACGTCCGCGCCGGCGTCGTAGTAGCCGTGGTAGATCGCCGTGACCACGTCGGGGCGCTCCCAGTTCCACGGCTCCGGCGACTCGCCGTCGAGCAGACCCTGCGCGAACAGCATCGTCCCCATCGCCCCGTCGTACAGCACGAGACCCCGGCGGATCCGTTCCATGTAGTCGAGCGGCATCGGACTGGCCCCACCCCGGTCGTTGATGGCGCCGATCCTACGCGGGCGGCGGTTCGGGGTCAATGCGCAGAGCACCTTCTGAAACAACGGGTTCCGGCGATCGCGCGCCCCCCGACCGGAGCACCAGCAGGAAGGCGGCGCCGACGACGCAGGCGGCGCCGACCCACTGCCGGGAGAGGAGCCGCTCGCCGAGGAGGAGCGCCGCCAGGAACAGGGTCCCGACCGGCTCGAAGGTGCTCAGGACCGAGGCCACCTGGGGACCGGTGCGTCGCATCCCGGCGACGAACAGCGGCAGCCCCAGGAGGGTCGCGGTGATCACCATGCCCCCGACCGCCGCCATCGCGGTGGGAGTCGCCGGCGGGCTCCACCCCGCCTCGGTGAACGGCAGGACGAGGGTGTAGGCGAGCGCGGCGCCGACCACGATGTAGAGCGACGAGACCAGCGGCGCGGCGCCGCGGCTGGCGCGGTCGAGCGCCAGCGCGAACCCGGAAAACCAGAGCCCGGCCCCGAGGCCGAGCGCGATGCCGAGGGCCGAGGCGCCGTCCCAGGCCGGCGCAGTGACCAGCCAGGTGCCGCAAAGACACAGGACGATCGCCGCGATCACGACGCCACCCGGTCGCCGGCGGTGGACGATCCAGAGATTGATCGCCAGGAACGCGGGGCAGGTGTAGAGCAGCACCTCGGCGAGGCTCGCGGAGATCCGCTGGAGCGCCGCGAAGAAGAGACCCGCCTGCCCCGCCAGCCCGACCAGACCGCAGAGAAAGAGCTCGAGCCGGCGTGGCGGCGCGGCGGCCGGCGCCGCGCCGCCGCGCGCGCCGCCCGCGAGGACGAGGACCCCGAGCACCGCCGCGGCGAGCGCGAACCGGAGCGCCAGGAGCGACGGCAGGTTCATCCCCTCGCCGAGCGCGATCTTCCCGAAGATCGCCAGCGTCGAGTAGGAGAACGCCGACACCACGACCATCAGCGCTCCGCGGAGATCGACGGATCGCCCGACCGGCGCGGGCAAGGGGCGTTCGATGGAGGGCATGCGGCCGCGATTATAGGCATCGGGGGTCGTGGTATCGTCCCGGAATGGCGACCCGCGCGGGGACCGGACTCTCCGAAAACCCGGACGCGGCCGACGCCGGGCGCGAAGCGACCCGACTGGCGCTCGAAAATGCCGGCGTCGACCGGGCCGATTTCGTCCTGGTCTTCGCCACCATGCCGCACCGCCCGCGCTTCGCCGCGGTCCTCGCCGAGGTGCAGCGGGCCGCCGGCACCACCGTTCTCTCCGGATGCAGCGGAGCCGGCGTCATCGCTTCCGGCATCGAGGTCGAGGGAGGCCCCGGCGTGGCGGTCCTGGCGGTGCGATCGGATCGGCTGCGCGCCCGCGCGCTGGTCGAACCGGCCGGCGACGATCAGGGGCGGGAAGCCGCCGCCACCCTCGGCCGCGCGCCCGGCGGCGCGCCGCTGTTCGTGACCTTCACCGACCCGGCGGCGGTGCGGCCGGAGTCGGTCCTCGAGGGGCTGGCGTCCACCGCGCCCGGAGCTCCGGCGGTCGGCGCCGCCGCCTCGGGGACGCAGGGGCCGGGCGGCGCGTTCCAGTTCTGCGGCCGCAACGTCGCCACCCGTTCCATCGCCGCGCTCCGTCTCGAGGGCCCCCTGACGCGCGCCGTCGGGGTGACCCAGGGTTGCCTCCCGGTCGGCCCCGCCTCGCGGGTGACCAGGGCGGCGGAAAATGTCGTGCTCGAGCTCGACGGCCGGCCGGCTCTCGACGTCCTGCGCTCGCGACTCCCGGCGGCCCTCTCCGAATCGCTCGGCCGGCTCGGCGGGCACCTGTTCGTCGGCCTGCCACCGGATCCGGCGCAGACCACGATCGAAAACGGCGAGTACCTGGTGCGGCCGCTGTTTGCGGTCGACCCGGCGCGCGGCGCTCTCCTCCTGGGTGAAGAGGTGCGCGAGGGGCAGCCGCTGGCCTTCGTGCTGCGCGACGGCGGCGCCGCCCGTGACGACCTGAAGTCGATGCTCGGCCGTCTGGCGTCGGAGGCGCCGCCCGCCGACTGGGCCTTCGGCCTCTACTTCAACTGCGCCGGACGCGGCACCGGGTTGTACGGCTTCCCCGGCGTCGACAGCGCCTACATCGAGAGACAGTTCCCGCGGCTTCCGGTGGCGGGCCTCTTCGGCAATGCCGAGATCGCTCCGCTCCGGGGCGCCAACCGCCTGTTCACCTTCACCGGCGTCCTGGCCCTGATCGGGGAGGCTGCGGGAGCGGCGGCCGCATGAAGCCGCCGATCCAGGACGAGATCATCGCCCTCTTGAGGAGCCGCCGCGAACCGACCACCAGCCGCGATCTGGCGTCGACGTTCCTGCGCATCGCCGCCGCCGACGAGGAGACCTGCCGGCGCCTGCTCGCCCCGATCCTCGCCGGCGTGCCGGGGGTGACGCATGCGGTCGGAGAAGGCTGGCGTTTCGAGGGGCGCGCCCCGGCCCCCGCCGCCGCCTCGACACCGGCCGGGGGCGCGGAGGCGGTCGCGACACCCGACGGTCTCGCGTGGGACGAAGAGGCCGGGTCGTCGTCGCTGCGCGACGTCGTGGCGATCGCGGTCGACGGGGTCGGGCCGGGCGGGAGCGGCCTGCCGCGCGCCCTCACCTTTCTTCCCGTGGTCGATGGAGAGGAGCTCCAGGAGGAGCACCTCCCCGCCCTCGGGATCGACGACGGCTCGGTCGCCGGGTTCGACGCCGGCGAGATCCCGGGACGAACCGCGCCGGTGACCCTGTCGGAGACCGACCTTGCGGCGCTGGTCGAGGCAGTCGGCGACCTGCCGGTCCTCGCGCACCGGGTCGGGCGCGAGGTGGAGCCGCTCCGGCGACTGGCGTTGTCGATCGGGCTGCCGTTCCACCCCCGGGTGATCTCGGCGGCGCGGCTCGGGCACCTTCTTCTCGGCCTCAAGGCGAATCATCCGACCGCGGACCTGGCGCGGGCGCTCGGCGTCGAGTTCGCGGGGCCCGACGACTGCCGCGGGAGGGCCCGCATGGTGGCGCGTGCCTACCTGGCGCTCCTGCCGCGGCTCGAGGCGAAAGGGATCGAGTCGGTCGATGCGCTCCTCGAGTTCCAGAACCTGCCGGCGGAGCCGATCGATCTCGCCGGCCGCGCCTTCGGTCACGACGATCTGAAGGCGCTTCCCAACGGCCCGGGGGTCTACCGCTTCCTCGATCGGGACGGGGCGATCCTCTACATCGGCAAGGCGCGGCGGCTCCGCACCCGGGTCGGCTCGTATTTCACCCCGCGCGCGCGCGGCACCGAGAAGGGACGCGCCGTCCTCGAGCGGACGCACGCGCTGTCGATCGAACCGGTCGCCTCGGAGCTCGAGGCGATCCTCCTCGAGGCGGCGCTGCTCGCGGAGCACCGCCCGCCGCTCAACCGCCAGTTCGACGTGCACGAGCGTCCGGCGCCGTACGGTCCGCGTCGGAACCTGGTCGTCGTCCTGAAGAACGCCGGCGATCCCACCTGCACGCTGCACCTGATGCAGGAGGGGCGCTACCGGCTGCGTTGCGTCGCGGTCGACCCCGATGCCGGCGACGGCGCCTGG
>DATKFL010000035.1:0-4571 GCA_035511355.1 Dongiaceae bacterium | reverse complement strand
CGAGCTTGCTCCAGGCGCTGCCGACCGCCGCCGCCTCGGCGAGACGGGTCGCGACCTGATCGGGGTCGAGGCCGGCGGTCGCGGGCGGCGCCGCGGCGGGGGCGGCGATCGCGGCGAATGCAAAAACGGAAACGATCGCGGCGAGCGACCCGGCGAACCGGCGGGCGGATCGGCGAGCGGGCATCGGCGCGGATGATAAGATGCGCGCCCTCGTCCCGTCCATCGGAGGCCCGCTTGCGGCACCGCATCGTCCGGTCGCTCCTTTGCGTCGCCGTCGCCTGCGAGGGTGCCTGGTTCGCGGCACCCGCGGCGGCGGCTGCTGCAGCCACGGCGCCGATCGCCGCCTGGAAATGGACGCCCGAAGTGCTGGCCGATCTGGTCGACATCAAGGCCTCGGCGATTTCACCCGACGGGCGACAGGTGGTCTATGCCGCAACCCGCCCGCGCGGCGACGGCGCGCCGCCGGGGGAGGCCTACGCCAACCTCGAGCTGGTCGGCACCGAGGAGGCCGGCCGGCGCGTGCGACGCCTCACCTCCGCCGACGGCGTTGACGACCTGCCGGCCTGGTCACCCGACGGGGGCGCGGTCGCCTTCCTGAGCGAGCGTGGCGGCGCCGACGCGAAGACCCGGCTGTACGTCATCCCGGTCGACGGCGGCGAGGTCGTGGCGCTGTCGCCGGACGACCGCGACGTCTCGCTGTTCGCCTGGTCGCGCGACGGCGCGAGGTTGGCCTACGTGGCGCGCGATCCGAAGGACCCGAAGCAGGACGCCGTCGTGGTCGGGCGCGACGATCGGCCGCGGCGGTTGTACGTGGTCGATCGCCTGGGAGGCGCGCCGCGGAAGGTGACGGCCCTCGGCGATCGATCGGCCTGGCAGATCGCCTGGTCGCCGGACGGCCGCTCGATCGCGGTCGCCGTGTCGCTCGGGGCGATGACCGACGAGTCCTACCTCGAGAAGCGGATCGTCATCCTTCCGGTGGCAGGCGGAGTCGCCGAGCACGAGGTCGCTCCGAAGGTCGGCAAGATCCACGAGATCGCCTGGACGCCCGACGGAACGCGCCTCGTCTGGAACGGCGGCGTCGACCGCTCCGATCCGACTTTCGGTTCGGTCTTCACCGCGCCGGCCGCCGGCGGCACGCCGATCAATCTCACCGGCGACCGGCCGGAGACGGTGCGCGACCTCGTCGCCGTGAGCGCGAAGGGCGTCGTCGTGGCGGCGACCCAGGGGACCGGTGCGGCGCTGGTCGAGATCGACTTCGTTGGGGGCGGCCGCCGCGACCTGCTGGCTGCGGGGCGGCTCGCGTTCACGGAGGCGAGCGCGTCGGAGGACGGCACGCGCTTCGCGATCGCCGGCAGCACCCCGAGCGACCCGCGGGAGATCTCCCTGGTCGAGCGCGGCAGGACGCGCCGCCTGACCGACCTGCACGCCGCGGTCGCCGGGTTCCCGCGCGCGCGCCAGGAAGTGGTTCGATGGCGCGCTTCCGACGGGCTGGAGATCGAGGGCATCCTCCAGCACCCGGCGTCGGTCGATCGCTCCGCGCCGGCGCCGATCGTCGTGATCGCGCACGGCGGGCCCGAATACGAGGACCTCGACGGCTTCGACACGACGGCGAGCGAGCCGGCGCAGGCGCTGGCGGAGCGCGGCTTCTGGGTGCTGCGGGCGAACTATCGCGGCTCGACCGGTCGCGGCGTCCGGTTCGCCAAGTCGGACCATGGCGATCTCGGCGGACGCGATTTCCTCGACATCGTCGAAGGGATCGACGCCCTGGCGGCGCGCCTGCCGATCGATCGGGCGCGAGTCGGCCTGCTCGGCGGATCCTATGGCGGCTACTTCGCGAACCTCGCCGCGACCCGCGACAGCGCGCGCTTCGCCGCGGTGGTGTCGCTCTTCGGCATCGCCGACTGGACCTCGTTCCTCGGGCAGAGCGACATCCCGGTGGAGAACAGCGAGGTGCACTGGGCGCTCTGGTGCTGGGAAGGGAAAAACCACGAACGCTGCCGGATGGCGAGCCCGGTGACCTACGCCGAGCGGGCGAAGACCCCGACCTTGATCCTGCAGGGAGCGGCCGACGAGCGGGTGCCGAAGGCGCAGAGCGACGAGATGTACGCCGCGCTCACCTGGGCGAAGGCGCCGGTCGAGTACGTGGTCTACCCGCGCGAGAAGCACGGCTTCGAGGAGCGCGCGCACCGGATCGACGCCGCGCGCCGCATCCTCGAGTGGTTCGAGAAGCACCTGGCGCCGTGACGCGCGGGGAGGGGCGCTCGCGCGGTCAGTAGATCGCGCGGTGCTGCACCTTCTCCTTGGTCGAGAGCGAGAAGCGCGGTTCGACGTCGCCCCCCTTGATGATCCGCTCGGCGACGTACTCGCCGACCATCGGGCCGTGCTTGAACCCATGCCCCGAACCGCCGCCGACCAGCCAGACGTTCTCGTGCTCCGGGTGCCGGTCGATCAGGAAGTCGCCGTTCGAGGTGTTCTCGTACTGGCAGACCTCGGTGCCGACGATCGGCGCGCCGGAGAGCGCGGGAAAACGCCGGCCGACGTATTCGCGCACCCGCGCGACGATCTCCGGCGTGACCAGGCGCTCCATCGTCTCCGGGTCGGCGGCCGGGCCGTGATGATCGACGGCAATCTTGAAGCCGCGCGCCTTGAAGTCGGGAAGCCCGTAAACCTCCTCGCCGAAATCGAGCCAGACCGGGAGGGCCGCCGGCGTGAAACGCGCGTCGCCCGGCGGCGTGCCGAAGTAGAAGACCTCCTGCCGGGTGGTGAAGATGCGGCCGCCGACGACCGCGGGGAAGAGGCGCGGCAGCCACGGCCCGCAGGCGAAGACGTAACGGTCGGCGCGCACCCAGTCGCCGGTCGTCGTCGCGATCGCATCGAGGCGACCGCTTGCGGCGCGCGGCGGCATGATCGCCGCGTCGCGCCAGGCGACCCCGTCCGCGCGCGCGGCGCGGGTCACCGCCTGCACCGACTCGAACGCCAGCAGGAACCCGCTGTCCGGCTCGAGGAGCCCCCAGGTGATCGGGCCGAGATCGAACTGCGGGAAGCGCCGGCTGATCGCGGCGTGATCGAGTCGCTCGTGCTTCACCTCGAGTCGCTTCAGGGTCGCGAGCGTGCTGGTGATGAGCGGGTCGCCGGCCCGGGCCAGCCACAGGACGCCGCTCTTCTGGAAGAGCGCCTCGCACCCGGGACGCGCCGCGAGCCGCTTCCAGTGGGCGAGCGACCGGATCGACCAGCGGGTGTAAATCTCCTTGTCGCCATAACCCATCCGGATGACCCGCGTCTGCCCACCGCTCGAGGCGCGCGCATGCCCCGGGCCGTGCGCGTCGACGAGCAGCACGCGCAGGCCGGCACGCCGGAGGGACCAGGCGGTCCAGGCGCCGAAGACGCCGGCGCCGATCACCGCGACGTCGTATCCGCCGGCGGGCGCGCCGCGCTTGCGTGCGGTCTTGGGGCGCGCCGACGTCCTGCGGCGCATGGCCGGCCGCCCGGTCGCTCGAGTTGCGCCGCGTCGCTTCCGCTTCGTCGCCATCCCCTCCGCCTCCCCGTGCGCCGCCATACTATGATGAAGCCCTCGTGCCCGAGCTTCCCGACATCGTCGTCTACCTCGAAGCCCTGAGCGCCCGGGTCGAGGGGCGAAGGCTTCTCAAGGTCCGCCTGCGCTCGCCGTTTCTCCTGCGTTCGTTCGACCCGCCGATCGCCGACGCCGAGGGGCGGCGCGTCGTCGGGCTGCAGCGGCTCGGGAAGCGGATCGTCGTCGCGCTCGAAGACGATCTCTTCCTCGTGTTGCACCTCATGATCGCCGGCCGGCTGAAGTGGGCCAAGGCGGGCGCCTAGCCGCCGGGGTAGATCGGCCTGGCGGCGTTCGATTTCGAGGACGGCACGCTGCTCCTGACCGAAGCCGGCACCAAGCGACGCGCGGGGCTCTGGCTCGTGCGCGGCGAAGCGGCGCTCGAGCCGTTCCGGCGCGGCGGGCTCGAGGTGCTCGCCGCCGACGCGTCAGCATTCGCGGCGGCGCTCCGCCGCGAGAACCACACCCTCAAGCGGGCGCTCACCGACCCGCGACTGTTCAGCGGCATCGGCAACGCCTACTCCGACGAGATCCTGCACCGGGCGCGCCTGTCGCCGATGGCGCTGACGATGAAGATCGACGACGCGGCGGCGGAGCGCCTGCACGCGGCGACCGTCGCGGTGCTCGAGGAGTGGACCGCGCGCCTGCGCGCCGAAGCGGGTGAAAAATTCCCGGAGAAGGTCACCGCCTTCCGCGACGGCATGGCGGTGCACGGCCGGTTCGGCAAGCCCTGCCCCGACTGCGGCGGCCCGGTGCAGCGGATCGTCTACGCCGAGAACGAGTGCAACTACTGCGCGCGCTGCCAGACCGGCGGGCGGCTGCTCGCCGACCGCGCGTTGTCGCGCCTGCTGCACGACGACTGGCCGAAAAGCCTCGATGAGATCGAGACGATCGGCCCGGCCGACAGCGGGCGCGCGCGGCGGGGGTGCTAGAATCCCGCCGCATGTCGGAGGAAACCTTGGTCCGAACCGCAAAGCGCGGCCGCCCTGCGGCCGCTCCGAAG
>DATKFL010000034.1:0-8967 GCA_035511355.1 Dongiaceae bacterium | reverse complement strand
CGCCGGCTGGGAGATGCCGGTGCAGTTCACCTCGGTGATCGAGGAGCATGTCGCGGTGCGCACCGCCGCCGGTCTCTTCGACGTCAGCCACATGGGGGAGATCGCGATCGAGGGGAAGGACGCTCTGGCGATCGTGCAGCGCCTCACCTGCAACGACGCCTCGACGCTTACCCCGGGCCGGGCGCAGTACTCGGCGCTCCTCAACGAGCGCGGCGGCTTCGTGGACGACATCCTGGTCTACCGGCTGGCGGCCGATCGGTTCCTCCTCGTGGTCAACGCCGGCAACACCGACAAGGATTTCGCCTGGATCCGATCGCAGGCGTCGGGCGACGCGCGGATCGAGAACAGCTCGGCGGCCTGGTCGCAGCTGGCGCTGCAGGGACCGCGGGCCGGCGCGATCATGCAGGCGCTCGGCGTCGGCGGTCTCGAGACGATGCGCTACTACCACTTCGCGACGATGAAGGTGCGCGGCGCCGAGTGCCTGGTGTCGCGCACCGGCTACACCGGCGAGGACGGCTTCGAGATCTACGCGCCGCCCGCGGCGGCACCCGACCTGTTCCGCGCCGTCATGCAGGCGGGGGCCGCGTCGGGGATCAAGGCCTGCGGTCTCGGGGCGCGCGACACCCTGCGCCTCGAGGCGCGCATGCCGCTGTACGGCAACGACCTCGACGACACGACCACGCCGCACGAGGCCGGGCTGGACTGGATCGTCAAGATGAAGAAGGGCGACTTCATCGGCCGGCCGGCGCTCGACGCCCAGGCGCGGATCGGGGCGAAGCGACGCCTCGCCGGCTTCGAGATGGTCGACCGCGGCATCGGCCGGCACGGCTACCCGGTCCGGTCGGAGGGGCGCGAGGTCGGCATCGTGACCTCCGGGACATTCGGCCCGTTCGTGAAAAAGAACATCGGCCTGGCCTACGTGCCGCCGGCGCTCTCGGAGCCGGGGGCGCGTTTCGACGTGGTGATTCGCGATCGCGACACGGCGGCGGTGGTGGTGCCGACGCCGTTCTACAAGAGAAGCCGCGCCTGAGGCGGCGGCTTACGGGAGGCACGGTTGAGCAAGGGTGACGGCATCTACCCCGAGGACCTGCGCTACACCAAGGAACACGAGTGGATGGAGACGCGCGGCGACATCGCCACCGTCGGCATCACGCAATACGCCCAGGCGGAGCTGGGGGACATCGTCTACGTCGAGCTGCCGCAGGCCGGGGCGGCGATCGTCGCGGGCGAGCCGTTCGGCACCGTCGAGTCGGTGAAGGCGGTCTCGGAGCTGTTCGCGCCGGCCTCCGGCACGGTCACGGAAATCAACGCCACGCTCGCCGCAGCCCCCGACAAGGTCAACAAGGATCCGTACGGCGACGGCTGGATGATCCGGATCAAGATGGCCGACGCCAAGGAAACCTCGGGACTGATGTCGGCGGCCGAATACCGCAAGTACGTCGAGGACGAGGCGAACTGACATGGCCCCGCCGCATCGCTATCTTCCCCAGTCCGACCGGGAGCGCGAGGAGATGCTGCGCGCCGTCGGGGTGGCGCAGGCGTCGGATCTCTTCGCCTCGATCCCCGCGACCCTGCGGCTCGATCGGCCGCTCGACGTCCCGGGGCCGCTCGCCGAGATGGACCTCCAGGCCGAGATGGCGGCGCGCGCGGCGGAAAACCAGGTTCCCGATCCGCGCCTGCAGTTCCTCGGCGGCGGCGCCTACCGGCATTTCTCGCCGTCGGCGGTCGACCACCTGGTCAGCCGGACCGAGTTCTACTCGTCGTACACGCCGTACCAGCCGGAGATCAGCCAGGGAACGCTGCAGGCGGTCTTTGAGTACCAGACCCTGATCGCGCAGCTGACCGGCCTCGACATCGCCAACGCCTCGATGTACGAGGGGGCCTCCTCGCTCGCCGAGGCGGTGCTGATGGCGGAGCGGGTGACCCCGCGCGGCCGCGTGGTGATCTCCGATCGGGTCCACCCGGAATACCTCCAGGTGGTGAAGACCTACCTCGCCAACATGGAGATCGCGGTCGAGAGCTTCGGATCGCGCCCCGACGGCACCGCCGACCCCGAGGCGGCGCGGCGCGCGCTCGCGACGCCGGCCTCGGCGCTGGTCATCCAGCACCCGAACTTCCTCGGCTGTCTCGAGGAGGTCCGTTCGCTGGCCGACGCGGCGCACAAGAGCCAGGCGGCGCTCATCGTCACCGTCGCCGAGCCGCTCTCGATGGCGCTCCTCAAGTCGCCCGGGAGCCAGGGCGCCGACGTCGTCGTCGGCGAGGCGCAGGGTCTCGGCGTGCCGCTGTCGTACGGCGGGCCGTACCTGGGCTTCTTCGCGGCGCGCACGTCCTATCTGCGGCAGATGCCGGGACGCCTCATCGGCGAGGCGAAGGACGTCGACGGACGGCGCGGTTACGTCCTGACGCTGTCGACCCGCGAGCAGCACATCCGGCGCGAGAAGGCGACCTCGAACATCTGCACCAACGAAGGGCTGTGCGCGCTGACCGCGGCGATCTACATGGCGGCGCTGGGCGGCGAGGGGCTCCGGACGCTGGCGCGCCAGAACCACGCGCGCGCGGCCTACGCGCGCGAGCGGCTGGCCGCCGTCCGCGGCGTGTCGATGCCGCACGCGGCGCCGTTCTTCAACGAGTTCGTGGTGCGGCTGCCGGGGCCCGCGGCGGCGGCGGTCGAGACCCTCGCGGGCCGCGGCCTGGCCGCGGGGATCCCGCTGTCGCGCTACGTCGCCGACCGCGATCGCGATCTCCTGGTCGCGGTCACCGAGATGAACCCGAAGGCCGCCATCGACCGGCTGGCCGACGAGATCGGGAGGCTCGCCTGAGATGGAGACCCGCAACCTGCGCGCCCCCGAAAAACTGCTGTTCGAAATCTCCCGCCCGGGACGCCGCGGCGTGCAGCCGGCGGCGAACGACATCCCCGACCCCGGCAGGTACGATCTCGACCCCGCGCTGACGCGCGACGCGATCGAGGGATTCCCCGAGCTGAGCGAAGTCGACGTGGTGCGGCACTACACCCGCCTGTCGCGCCTCAACTACGCCATCGACCTGGGTCTGTATCCCCTCGGCTCCTGCACCATGAAGTACAACCCCAAGGTGAACGAGAAGGTGGCGCGCCTGCCGGGGTTCGCCGACGCGCATCCGCAGCTCCCGGAGTCGCTGGCGCAGGGGTCGCTCCGCCTGATGCGCGACCTCGAGCGGGCGCTGGTCGCGATCTGCGGCATGGACCGCTTCACCCTGCAGCCTGCCGCCGGCGCGCAGGGGGAGCAGACCGCCATCCTGATGACCCGCGCCTACCATCGCGACCGCGGCAACCCGCGGCAGGTGGTGCTGATCCCCGATTCGGCGCACGGCACCAATCCGGCCAGCGCGCACGTCGCCGGCTACAAGGTGGAGCAGATCCCGTCGAACCAGCGCGGCTGCGTCGATCTCGGCGCGCTCAAGCGCCGGGTGAACGAGGACGTCGCCGTCCTGATGCTCACCAACCCGAACACCCTCGGGATCTTCGAGGGGGAGATCGAGCAGGTGGCGCGGGCCCTGCACGACCGCGGCGCGCTCCTCTACATGGACGGCGCCAACCTGAACGCCTTCGTGGGCCAGGCGCGCCCGGGCGACATGGGGGTGGACGTGCACCACCTCAACCTGCACAAGACCTTCTCGACGCCGCACGGCGGCGGCGGCCCGGGCGCCGGACCGGTCGGGGTCAGGAAGATCCTCGAGCCCTACCTGCCGGTGCCGACCATCGAGTCCGAAGGCGATCGCTGCCGGCTGGACTACGCCCGGCCGCAGAGCATCGGCAAGATCCGCTCCTTCTTCGGGAACTTCGGCATGTTCGTGCGCGCCTACGCGTTCATCCTGGCGCACGGCGGAGACGGCCTGAAGCGGATGTCGGAGACCGCGGTCCTGAACGCGAACTACATCAGGAAGCGCCTCGAGCCGACCTATCACGTCCCGTACGACGCGCCGAGCCTGCACGAGGTGGTGCTGTCCGACCGGAACCTCGACGCCACCGGCGTGAAGACCCTCGACGTGGCGAAGCGGCTCATGGACTACGGCTTCCATCCGCCGACCATCTACTTCCCGCTGATCGTGAAGGGGGCGCTGATGATCGAGCCGACCGAGTCGGAGCCGAAGGAGGAGCTCGACGCCTTCTGCGACGCGATGCTCGCCATCGACGCCGAGGCGCGGCGCGATCCGGAGCTGGTGCAGAAGGCGCCGCACACCACCCCGATCCGCCGGCTCGACGAGACCACCGCCGCGCGCAACCCGGTGCTGCGCTGGAAGGGCGAAGCGGGGAAGTAGGCGCCTGGCGGACGGCGCTCCTAGCCGGTGCCGGTCTTCGGAAGGGTCGGAGAGTTCAGGGTCGCGCCGGTCGCCGCTTCCTGCTCCGCGCCGGACGCCGTCTCGATCGACACCCCTTCCGGGAGCGCCACGATGGTCATCCCGTTGAACAGGCGGATCTGGCAGCCGAGCGCCTCGACCTCCTTGCCGGTGCGCCGCGACACGTAGCGGAAGGCGCAGTTGCGGCAGTCGCCGTTCCAGCAGTACTTGGTGTAGGCCAGCTCGAGGCGCATGTGCTGCAGGATGCGCAGCAGGGTGTTGTTCTCGGGCACCTGGTACACCTTCCCCAGGATGGTCACCGCGATCAGCTTCTCGTACGGCTCGAGGATCGCCGATTCCAAGGAACCCCCCGCGTGCGCACGGCCGCGGCGGCGCCGGAGCGCCCCCGCGTGCGGACACGTCGTCGGATTCAATCTGGAGCGGCGGGAGAGGGATCGCAAGCCGCCGCGGGGCGGGGAAAGCCCTGTCAGGCGACGCTTTGCGGCAGGAGGCCCCAGCGCGCGAGTCGCGGGCGGATCCACTCGAGCGGCAGACCGATGACATTGGTGTAACTGCCGTCGATCCGGTCGATGAACAGCGCCCCCTTGCCCTGGAGCGCATAGGCTCCCGCCTTGTCGCGCCCCTCGCCGGTGCCGGCGTACCAGGCGATCGCCTCCGGCGTGAGCGGCGCGAAGGTGACCCGCGCCGTGACCGCCCCGGTTTCGATCGCCTCCTCGGGGCAGGCGCGCACCGCCACCGCGGTGATCACCTCGTGGGTGCGGCCCGCGAGGAGCGCGAGGAAGGCGCGCGCCTCGGCGTCGTCCCTCGGTTTTCCGAGGACCCGGCCGTCGATCACCACGAGGGTGTCGGCCGCGACGAACAGCGCCGGTGCCGCGGGCGGCGCGAGGGCGAGCGCCTTGGAGCGCGCGAGGCGGAGCGCCAGGGCGGCGGGGGATTCTCCCGGTCGCGGCGTCTCGTCGACGTCGGCGGGGCGCACCGTGAAGGCGAGCCCGAGCATGCCGAGCAGCTCCGCGCGACGCGGCGAGGCCGAGGCCAGGATGAGGGCGCGCGCGGGCATGCGCTCAGGTGCGGCGGATGAACAGCAGGAGCGCCGTCGCGGCGAGGACGCCGCCGAGAAGGGTCAGCCGCACGCCGCCGCCGAACGTCACCTGCGCCACCCGCACGTCGAGGTCGAGAGGGGCGCTCGTCCCGAACCGCACCCCCTGCGCGAGGAAGGCGATCGCCCCGGAGTCGGGAAAGGTGTTCAGCAGGACGTCGCCCAGCGCCGTACCGACCATCGCCGCGAGCACGACGATCACCACGAGATGCCAGAACTGCAGGCGCTTCGCCGCCATCTCAGAAGCCGACCCGCTTCATCGCCTCCTCGGAGCCGGGGATCTCGCCGTGCACCTTCTCGTACTGCTCGATGTTCTGCGCCAGGGCGCGGCAGAGCTGCTTGGCGACGAGCGGCGTGGCGAACAGGCGCGCCAGGATCTTGACGTCGGGACGACCCGGCACCATCCGGCCGAGGTCGAGGATGAACTCCGAGCGATTGTGCGCGATGCTGCCGAAGTTGACGTAGATCCCCTCCGCGACGTTGTCGTCGATGCGGGCGCGGAGCGGGACCTCCTTGGGCTGGTTGTCCATGGCTGAAGGGCTCCCGGAAAGCGCGCCGCGGCGGCGCGCGCGCGGCGGCGGCCACTCTACCGGACTCGGTGCCGCGGCCGCAATCCGTTGCATGGTGGCGCGCAGCTTGTTGCGTGATCGTGCGAAACCTCACCAGGGAAAAGGCTTAGACAGCCTGTCGAGTTGCACCGCCGGAATCGGCCTCCATCCCGGCCCCTGCCCTCGCAGGCGTGCTGCAGCGAGCAACAGGCTGCGCGCCACCATGAACGGTTTGACCCCCCTCGGAGCGGGTCCTATAATCCCGCCCCGGCGCCGGGACGGAGCGCGCCTTCACCATCCAGCATTCCGGGGGATCGACGTGAAATCAGGCGGGCGCACGAAGCTTCCGGGTTCGGTTGCCGGCGCACGGCTGCCGTTCGCGATCCTCCTCGCGATCGCGGCGGTCGCGGCGCTTCTCCTCGGCGGCGCCGACGCGCCCGCGGTCGAGTCGCCGATGAGCACTGCGAAGCCCCTCGAAGCGCCGCTCGCTCCCGGTCCCACCCCCGACCTCGATCTGCTGTTCACCGCGCAGGTGGCCGGCTGGATCGAGCCGTGCGGGTGACCGCACAACCCGCGCGGCGGGCTGGCCCGGAGGGCCGGCTTCCTCGGAGTGCTTCGCCAGACCTACCCTGAGCTTCCCGTGATGTACGTCGACACCGGCGACTTCACCGGCGATCCGACCGTCCCCGGCGACAAGCAGACCGAGGCCCTGGTCGACGGCATGAACCAGATGGGGTACCGCGCCGTCGGCGTCGGCCCGCGCGAGCTGGGACACGGCTGGGAGAAGTTCGCGGCGCGCCGCGCCCGATCGTCCTTCCCGTGGCTCTCCGCCAACCTGGTCTTCAAGGACACTGCGAAGCCGATCGTCGACCCGTTCCAGGTGGTCGAGGTGCCGCTGCGCAAGAGCGCCAAGGCGAAGTCGGTGAAGATCGCATTCACCAGCGTGACGATGAACAACCCCGCCTTCCTCGCGAACGGTCCCGACGGGCGCGCCATCGTGACCGTCGACCCGGCCGCAGCGATCGGCGGCATCATCACCGCGATGCGCGACAAGGCGGACCTGGTCGTCGTCCTCTCCGGCATCGATCTCGCCAAGGCCCGCGACCTGGCGCGCCAGGTGAAAGGGATCGACTTCATCGTCGGCGGCTACGGCGGCATCCAGACGCGCACCGACGACTTCCCCGAGGACTCGACGATCGGGAAGACCCGCATCCAGTACATCGGCGACCAGGGGAAGAACCTCGGGGAGGTGCGGCTGGCGTTCGATTCGAAGCGGGTGATCACCAACGCGCAGCGCACCGTGGTGGGCCTGACCCGCGAATGGCCCGACGACCCCGCCCTCGTGCAGCTGATGACCGCGACCCGCGTGGCGGTGAACGACTACAACCGCGCGCAGGCCGATTTGACCAATCCCTTCAACACTCCGGCGCCCGGCACGAGCGGCGCGGGCGCCGTTCCCGCGGCGCCGTCCACGGCACCGGGGGCGGCTCCGGCCGGCGCTCCGGCCGCGGCTCCCACCGCCGCTCCTGCCGGCGCTCCCGCGACCGCCGCGGCGGCGGCCGTGGCCTACACCGGGTCGGCCCGCTGCCAGCCCTGCCACGAGAAGGAGTACGCCGTCTGGGCCGGATCGGCGCATGCGAAGGCGTTCGACATCCTGGTGAAGAGCCAGCAGGACTACAACCCGACCTGCGTCGGCTGCCACGTCATCGGCTGGCAGAAGAGCGGCGGCTTCGTGAACGCCACCGCCACCCCGGCCCTCGTGCACGTCGGGTGCGAGGCCTGTCACGGAGCGTCGAGCCTGCATCCCGACTCGGGCGCACCCTACCGCGGCGCGACCCTCGAGGGCTGCCGCACCTGCCACACCCGCGAGAACAGCCCCGATTTCAACCCGAACACCTACATTCCCAAGGTCATCCACTGGGGCGAGGCGAAGGCGGCGCGCTGACTCCGGGCGCCAATCTTGACCCTCCCCCGACCGGCATGTACCTTTCCAGCATGTCGGACACGACGCGCGTCGGCGGGGGCGACCGGGACGGCGGTCGCATCCTGGGACTCGACTATGGTGAGCGCCGGATCGGCCTGGCGCTCTCCGATCCGCTGCGCCTCACGGCGGGCGCCCTCTTGACCCTCACGCGGGAGTCGCGCGGGCGCGATCTCGCGACCCTCCGGGCGGTCGTCGAACAGCATGCGGTGCGCCGGATCGTCGTCGGGCTGCCGCTGGCGATGAACGGGACGCGCACCGTCATGACCGAGAAGGCGGAGCAGTTCGCCGGCGCGGTCGGCCGCGCCACCGGGGTCCCGGTCGAGACCTGGGACGAGCGGCTCACGACCGCCCAGGCGACCCGGACGCTGATCGAAGGAGACGTGCGCCGCGAACGACGGCGCGAGGTGATCGACCAGGTGGCGGCGGTCATCCTCCTGCAGTCGTACCTCGATGCCCTCGCCGCGCGGAGCGGCGGATGAAGACGCGGCACCGGTCGCCGCTGCCGCGCCGACGTTACCTGCTGCGCGCCGCCTGGGCCGCCGGGCTCCTGACCGTCGTGATCGCGGGTGTGGTGCTGGTGCGCGCCTGGCTCTGGGCGACGCTCCCGTACCGCGACTACGGCGCGTCGTCGCAGATCGTCGACATCCCGGCCGGCACCCCGACCCGTCGCGCCCTCGAGATCCTCGAGCAGCGCGGCGTCGTCCGCCCGTTCGGGATGGCGGCGTCGACCCTGCGGGCCGCCGGCCGGGCGCGCGGGCTGAAGGCGGGGGAGTACAACTTCTCGCGCCCGATGACGCCGCTCGAGGTGTTCGACATGATCATCGGCGGTGACGTCTACTTCCACCGGGTCACCGTCCTCGAGGGTCTGCGTTCCGACGAAATCTTCGATCACTTCGTGAAGTCGGGATTCGGCACGCTGGAGGATTTCGAGGCCGCCTTCCGCGACACCACGCCGCTCGGCGACCTCGATCCCGGCGCGGTCGATCTCGAAGGGTATCTCTTCC
>DATKFL010000033.1:0-3298 GCA_035511355.1 Dongiaceae bacterium | reverse complement strand
CGTCGCGCCGCCCGGGATGCCGGCGCCCCTCGATGAAGTGGTAGTAGAGGCTCCCGGGAGGGAGCGTCGGGATCTGCGCCGCCATCTCTCCCGGGGTCGCGGCCCGGAACCCGGTGTCGACGACGATCATCTGCGACCGCAGGAAGTGGAACTCCTGGCCGGGTCGCACCGGCGGCGGCCCCGGGGTCTCGGCGAGCCGGTCGTCGTGGTCGTCGACGAAGTGTTCGCGCAGGCGCTCGAGGGAATCGAACTCGAGCGGGTCGATGACCGCCAGGCGCTCCGCGAGGACGTGATCGCGCAGCCCGCGGCGCGCCCAGAGCGCGAAGTCGTTGCGGTACTCGGGATCGTCGAACGTCGGGCGGAGGAGGGTCTCGTAGAAGTGGTGCCAGATGCTCTGCGGCGGCACCTCGGCGGCGCGGTCGCGCAACTCCCTCAGGCCGTGCGCGGTGCGGCCGAGGGCCAGGATGATCAGCGCGCAATCCATGAAGCGGAACGGTTCCGGCGGCATCGTGGTCGACCCTCCGTGATGAGGGGCGGCGACGCGGCGGCGAACTCCGGGTCGCCGGCCAGGAAACGTCTGCAGATCGCGGGAGAGGGGTCACTATTCTGCCTTGCCCGCGGCGGCGCGGCAAGAGGCCCTCGCCCTTTCCCGGACCGGCTCCTAGCGTCCCGCGCGACGGCCGCGATAGCATACCGGCCGGCCCGGCGCCCCCGAGGCCAGGAGGAGTGGTCCATGACCCCGCACGCGAACGTCACCCGGATGGTCGGCAACTCGCCGATGGTCCGGCTCAACCGGCTCGGCGTCGGCGACGACACGCCGGTCCTCGCCAAGCTGGAGTACTACAACCCCGCCAAGAGCGTGAAGGACCGCATCGGTCTCGCGATGATCGAGGCGGCCGAGCGTGACGGGAGAATCAAAAAGGACACCATCCTCGTCGAGCCGACCAGCGGGAACACCGGCATCGCGCTCGCCTTCGTGGCGGCGGCGCGCGGCTACAAGCTGGTCCTCACGATGCCCGAGACGATGAGCCGCGAGCGGCGCGGCCTCCTGCGCGGCTATGGTGCCGAGCTCCTCCTGACGCCGGGCACCGACGGCATGCGCGGCGCGATCAAGCGCGCCGAGGATCTGATCGCCGCCGACCCGCGCCACCTGATGCTCAACCAGTTCGAGAACCCGGCGAACCCGGAGGTGCACCGCAAGACCACCGCCGAGGAGATCTGGCGCGACACCGAGGGGCAGGCCGACATCCTGATCTCCGGGGTCGGCACCGGCGGGACGATCACCGGCGTGGGCGAGGTGATCAAGTCGCGCAAGCCGGCGTTCCGCTGCGTCGCGGTCGAGCCGACCGCCTCGCCGGTGCTGTCGGGCGGCGCGCCGGGGCCGCACCCGATCCAGGGGATCGGCGCCGGCTTCATCCCGAAGATTCTGAACACGAAGATCATCGACGAGATCGTGCAGGTGAAGGCCGAGGACGCGGTCTCGACCGCGCGCCGCATGGCGATCGAGGAGGGGCTGCTGGTCGGGATCTCGTCCGGCGCGGCGGTCTGGGCGGCGGTGCAGGTGGCGAAGCGCCCGGAGAGCCGCGGCAAGACCCTCGTCGTGATCATCCCGTCGTTCGGCGAGCGCTACCTGAGCACGGTCCTCTTCCAGGGGCTGATGGACTAGGAGGCGGTCCGGGAGATGCGGCGCGAAATCCAGGCGATCTTCGAGCGCGACCCGGCGGCGCGCACCCTGTGGGAGGTGCTCACCACCTACCCCGGGCTGCACGCACTGTGGTTCCATCGCCTCGCGCATGGGCTCTGGGGGCATCACCTGCGCTGGGCCGGCCGCCTGGTTTCGAACCTTGCGCGCTGGCTGACCGGAATCGAGATCCACCCCGGCGCGACGATCGGCCCCGGTCTCTTCATCGATCACGGCATGGGCGTCGTGATCGGCGAGACCGCCGAGATCGGCCCCGACGTCACGCTGTATCACGGCGTGACGCTCGGCGGGACCTCCTGGAAGAAGGGGAAGCGCCATCCGACGCTGCGTCAGGGAGTGGTGGTCGGCGCGGGGGCGAAGGTCCTCGGACCGATCACCATCGGCGAGCGCACCCGCATCGGCGCGAACGCCGTCGTGGTGCGTGACGTTCCGGCCGACGCCGTGGTGGTCGGCATTCCGGGGCGGGTGACGCTGCGGCACGGCGGCCCGGGCCAGGCGATCGACCTCGAGCACGGCGCGCTTCCCGACGTCACCGCGAAGGCGATGCGCGCCCTGGCGGAGCGGCTGGCGATCTGCGAGCGCGCGCTCGGCCACACCCCGCCGCCGTTCGACGACGAGAACGACTCCGACTTCGGCGTCGCCTGAACGGCATGCTAGAGTCGAGGCCGTGAGATCGCATCGATTCCTGCGCGCGCTGGTCGCGGCGCTTCTCGTTCTGATGCCGGCGGCCTCGACGGCGATGGCGGCGGTGCGGCGCCCCGCCGCCTGCTGCTCCATGGGGGCGCGCGCCTGCTGCTGCCGCCCCGGCGCACGCGGCGCCGGCTGCCGCCTCGAGTCTCCTTGCGGCAGCCGCGAGACGACGACCGCGACCAGTGCCATGCCGGCGCCGGCGCTCCTGCGGACCGACGTCGCTCCGGCCGCTCCCGCGCCCGTCCCCTTCGCTGCGCCCGACCGCGCGCCGTCACCCGTTTCCGGGTCGCGGCGCCCGCCCGACCCGCCTCCCGAAACGACCGACTGACGCCGCGTCACGCGATCGCGAAGACCGGGGGCCTGCCGCCCGCGGCCGCTCCCGATCCTCAGTCCGTTCCTCGTTTCGTCCTGGAGGCTTCCGTCATGTCGTCCGTCCGTCGTCTTCCGTCCGTCCGCCTGTCCGATTCCCGCCGGCCGCTGGTCGCGGCGGGGATCGCCCTGATATCCGTCGCCGCCGCCGGTGAGGCGAAGGCCACGTGCGGCTCGGCAAACTGTTTCCTCGTGCGGGGCACCTCTGAAGCGCTCGCCGCTCCGGGCGCGGTCACCGTCGACCTCGCGTGGCGCTACGTCGTCATGGACCGCAAGCTCGACGGCTCCGACGAAGTCGACACCGTCCTGACGCCGAAGATCGACTTCGAGAACGAGACGATCGAGCTCGACCATCACTCGGAGATCCAGACGCTCAACTCCTATCTCGACCTGGCGTTCGCCTGGGGAGCGACGAAGCGCCTCACGTTGATCGGGGATCTGCCGATCGTGGCGCGGCACGATCACGAGCACTTCGACGACGCCTCCTCTCCCGATCCGGTGTTCAACGACTCGGACGGCGGCGCCGGCTTCGGCGAC
>DATKFL010000032.1:0-2480 GCA_035511355.1 Dongiaceae bacterium | reverse complement strand
GGGAGATCGCGCGCGACGACCTGCCGATCGTGCTGGCCGGGAGCCATCTGCTCGCCTCGATCGAGTCGGCGGCGTTCCCCGGCGAGCGGCACCCGTCAGCGAATCCGCCGATCGGCCTGCCGGGTCCGATCGCGTTGATGGCGATCCTGCATCTCGCGGAGCGCTACGACGTCGATCGGACGCTCGAGGAGAATCTCGCGAACCCGCGCCGACTGACGCTCGTCGTGCCGGCCGGCGCCGGCGGCGTGCCGGCGCGCGGCCCGGCGAAGATCATCTTCCGGAGCGAGGATCGGGAGACCGAAGCCTGGATCCGGCGCGACCACCCGGCCGCCGCGCGGCGCGACATCCTGGATGCCCGCGGCGAGCCGCGCTTCGCCGTCATGACCCTGCCCCCCGGGTGACGGAGGCGCGCCGGCGCTTCGGACTCCGCGCGGCCCACGGGGCTAGGCGGCGGTCAGGATCCGCGGCGCGCCGGCGCGCACGACGAGGGTGTGCTCGTAGTGCGCCGCGAGGCAGCCGGTCTCCGTCCGCACCGTCCAGCGATCGTCGCATTCGAGCGCCTTGCCCGGGCCGGCGGCGAAGATCGGCTCGACGGCGAGCACCATCCCCTCCTTGAGCGTGCCGCGGCAGAGCGGCTCGTCGTAGTTCGGCACCTCGGGCGGCTCGTGCACGCGCCGGCCGACGCCGTGCCCCGACAGCTCCTTCACCACGTGAAAGCCGTCGCGCCGGGCGGTCGCCTCGACCAGCCGGCCGATGCCGACGATCGGAAGGCCGGCGCGGATCGCCGGGAGCGCCGCCTGGAACGCGGCCCGGGTGCAGGCGACGAGGCGTCGCGCGACCTCCGACACCGGCGGCACCGGCACCGAGATCGCGGCGTCGGCGATGTAGCCGTCGCACTCCGCGGTGACGTCGATCTTCACCAGGTCCCCGGCGCGGATGACCCGCGGTCCGGGGATCCCGTGCACGATCTCGTCGTTGACGCTCAGGCAGGTGAAGCCGGGGAAATCGTAGTCGAGCTGCGGCCCCGAGCGGGCGCCGCGCGCCGTGAAGAACCGGCACGCCTCGTCGTCGAGCTCGCCGGTCGTCATCCCGGGCCGCACGCACGCCTCGAGATGCCGGAGACTCTCCGCCACCAGGCGGCCGACGTGGGTCATCCCCTGGAGATCCGATTCGTTGCGGATGGTCATGCCGCGCCGCCTCCCTGGTTGCCCGCGTCGCCGGCATCGCCGCCGCCCTGCGGGCCGCCCTTCTTCTCCGCCCGGTTCTGCACGAACTGCCAGCCGAACCGCCCCTTGATGCAGAGATGCCCGCTCGTGACCTCGTGATCGAGGGGCGAGGTGACCCGCACGATCGAGTTCTCCTGCACCCGCAGTTGCAGCGTGCAGCCCACCCCGCAGTAGGGGCAGATGGTGTCGGTCACCGTCTGTTTCGCTTCGTCCCAGGCGCCCTCCGCCCGCAGCGTGTGCTCGCTCCGGAACATCAGCGCGCCGGTCGGGCAGACGCCGATGCAGTTGCCGCAATAGACGCAGGCCGACTCCGGCAGCGGGGTCGCGAACTCGGTCGAGATGCGCGCGTCGAAACCGCGCCCGGCGACCGCGATGGCGAAGGTGTTCTGCGCGTCGGTGCCGCACGCCTCGACGCACTTGTAGCAGAGGATGCACTTGCCGTAGTCGCGCACGTACAGCTCGTTGTCGACCTTGACCGGCTGCGCCACGCGCGCCGCGGCGCCCTCGGCCATCGGGTGGTGGTGACCGGCGCGCGCCCGATCGCGCTCGTCCGCCGCGGCCGGCGCCGCGGGCGTCCCGTGGCGCGCCGGGTCGGCGCCGTAGCGCTCCATCCAGCCGCGCACCTCGGGCGCGGCGGTCGACAGATCGACCGACGACGCGAGCAGCTCGAGCACCATCTTCCGGCTGGTGCGCACCCGGTCGCTCTCCGTCTTCACGACCATCTTCGGCTCGGCGAGGCGCGAGCAGGCCGGCACCAGCGCCCGCGACCCCTCGACCTCGACGACGCAGACGCGGCAGACGTTCACCGGCGTCAGGTTTTCGCGGTAGCAGAGGGTCGGCGTGTCGATCCCGCGGCCGCGGCAGGCCTCGAGGATCGTCGTGCCCTCCGGCACGGTCACCGGCTGGTCGTCGAGGGTGAAGGTGAGCGTGCGCCGCGGCGGCGCGGGACCGCCGCCACCGTCGGGACGCTTCGGCGCCGCGCTCACGACCGCCTCCCCGGGAAGAGCCCCAGCGTGCGCACCGCGGAACCGGCGGCGATCCAGGCGGTCTGCCCGAGACCGCAGATCGAGGCATCGCGCATGACCGCCGCGACGTCGTCGAGGAGCGCGCGCTCCGCCGCGACGCCGCCGTGCGGGCGCCCCGCCTTGAGGCGCTCCAGAATTTCCACCTGGCGCTCGGTGCCGACCCGGCACGGAACGCACTGGCCGCACGACTCGTCGCGGAAGAACGCCGCGATCCGCAGCACGATCGCCT
>DATKFL010000031.1:0-4937 GCA_035511355.1 Dongiaceae bacterium | reverse complement strand
CGCCGCTGATCGAGCAGCCGAAGGCACCGGCGTCGAGCGCCGCGCAGCGCACCTCGTCGAAGCCGGGAATCAGGTGCCGGCGCGCCGGCTCCGCCACCTTGTCGACCACCGCCCGGCCGAGGTCGGCGACCGACCCGCGCGCCACCGCCGCCACCATCGCGGCGACCTGCCCCCAGTTGGCGATCGCGGCCTGGAGCGGCACGCTCTCCGGCAGGAGCGCGCGCGCGTGCCGGGTCTCGATCTGCATCTCCGGGAGGATCACGACGAAGCGCGCCGACGGCGGCGCGTCGAGACGGGTCACCTCGAGCGGCGCGTGGCTCTTGACGATGGTGAATCCGCCGAGCAGCGACGCCGCCAGGTTGTCGGCGTGCCGCCCGCCGCTCGCCACGCACTCCCCCTCGAGCGCCGCTTCGAGCAGGGCGTTGCTGCCGAGCGGCGTCCCGAGGAGGAGATGCGCCGCGACCGCGCCCGCCACCGCCGACGCCGCGCTCGAACCCATGCCGCTGCCGCGCGGCAGGCCCTTGTGGAGCCGGAGCGCGAGCGAGGTGGACTTCGGCACCCGCGGCCCGGCCTGCTGCAACACCGCCAGCGCCGCCCGGCCGGCGCAGTTCTCCGCCGCGGCCGCCGGGATCCCGGCGACGTCGCCGGTCATCGCCTCGATGACCACGCCAGGCGGGCCGCCGTCGACCAGACGGGCCTCGACGACATCCCCGGGCCCGTCGAGCGCCACGCCGAGGCAGTCGAACCCCGGACCGAGGTTGGCGATCGACGCCGGCGCGAACACCTTGACGGCGTCGGTGGCGGGGCTCACGCCAGGTACCCCTTCGCCTTCAGGAGCTCGGCGTTCAGGAGGGCGACGCCGGCGGCGCCCCGGATCGTGTTGTGCACCAGGGCCACCATCCGCAGGCCCAGCACCGGACAGGGACGCACCCGCCCGACCGTCACGCTCATCCCGGCGCCGGCCATCCGGTCGTGTCGCGGCTGCGGCCGATCCGGCTCGTCGCGCACCACCAGCGGCCGCTCGGGAAGACTCGGGAGGCCCAGCCCCGCGAGCGGCGAGCGCCACTCCCGGAGCGCCGCGACCGCGTCGGCCGGCGCGGCGCGGCGCGCGGTCGCGACCGACAGGGCGATGGTGTGCCCGTCGGTGACCGGCACCCGGTGGCAGTGGGCGCTGACCTTGAACCCGGCGGGCCTGCCGGGAGCGCCGAGGATGCGGCGGCTCTCGGCTTCGATCTTCTCCTCCTCGCCGCCGATCTGGGGGATGACGTTGCCGAGGATGTCGATCGACGGCACGCCCGGATACCCCGCGCCGGAGACCGCCTGCAGCGTCGCCACGACGACCCGCCGCACCCCGAACGCCGCGTCGATCGGCGCGAGCGCCATGACCAGGCCGACGGTCGAGCAGTTGGGGTTGGTGACCAGGAGCCCGCCCCGCGCGAACCGGCGTCGCTGCTTCGCGAGGAGCGCGAGGTGCGGGTGGTTCACCTCCGGGACGAGGAGCGGCACGTCGGGGTCCATGCGGTGATTGCGGGCGTTGCTCACGACCGCATAGCCGGAGGCGGCGAAGCGGGTCTCGATCTCCCCCGCCACCGCCGCGTCGAGGCCGGAGAAGGCGACCCGCGCCTCGACGTCGGGCTCGCACGCCGCCACCACCATGCCCGCCGCCCACGCCGGCATCGGCAGGTCGAGGTGCCAGCGCACGACGTCGCCGTACGCCCGGCCGGCGGACCGGTCGGAGGCGCACAGCGCGGCGACCCGGAACCACGGGTGCCGATCGAGGAGCGACACGAAGCGTTGCCCGACCGCGCCGGTGGCGCCGAGGACCGCCACCGGGATGCGGGCGTCCGCCGCGATCCGACCGGCCGGCCCGGGCGCGGCGGCGACGCGGCGGCCGGACGTGGCGGCGGCGGTCGTCCCCGTGGCGCGCCCGCGCGGGCGCGCCTTCGTCGTCGTGCGCGTCATGCCACCCTCCTCAGAGCCAGAGCCCGCGCCACCTCGAGAATGTCCGCCAGCGCGCCGGCCGCCGTCACCTCGGGACCGGCGCCCGGTCCGCGCACGACGATCGGGTGGCGATGATACCGGAGGCTCCGGACCACGAAGATGTTCTCCGGCCCCGCGAGCCGGCCGAACGGGCCGGCGGCGTCGACCGCGACCAGACCGGCGGTGATCCGCGCCCGCCCCCCGGCCCGGCGGGGCGGCAGCACGCGGACGAGGTAGCGAATCCGGCGGCCGCGCGCGCGCGCCCGGGCCCAGCGGCGCGCGAGGGGACGGTCGAACCGCCCGGCGCCGCGCCGAAACGCGGCCGCGTCGCCGCCGCCGGCGATCGGCAGGAACGGTCGCCGGGCGACGTCGGCCGGTTCGACCCGGAAGCCGGCGGCGCGCGCCAGGATGATCGCCTTGCGCGCCGCGTCGCCGCCGGCGAGATCGTCGCGCGGGTCGGGTTCGGTGTAGCCGCGCGCCGCGGCCGCGGAGAGGGCGCGCGCGAACGGTCGCCCGCGATCGAGGGCATCGCACAGGAAGTTGAGCGTTCCCGAAACGCATCCTTCGAGGCTCTCGATCCGATCGCCGGTGTCGCACAGGTCGCGGATCGTCTTCAGGACAGGGAGGCCGGCGCCGACCGTGACTTCATGCAGGTGCGCGGCGCCGGAACGCGCCGCGACCCGGCGGATGCGATCCCAGTCGGCCTGCGGGCCGGCGAGCGGCTTCTTGTTGCAGGCGACGACGTGCACGCCGGCACCGAGGAGGCGCGCGTGCACCGCCGCCATGCCGTCGGCGGCGGTGGCATCCACCAGGAGTCGCGCCCCCGGTCCCGTGGCGAGCCGGGCCACGAGACCGGCGCCATCGGCGCGCCCGGCCATCCCGATCAGCTCGATCCGCACGCCGTGCCGGCGCGCGAACGACGCGCGCACCGCGCCCAGCTGCGCCTGGAGGGCCGCGCCGATCCGGCCGCGTCCCAGGATCGCCACCCGCAGGCTCCGGCTCAACGGCCGCTCCGCCGTCCGCCGCGGTTCAGGCGGGCGTGGATCGCGCGCACCGCCGCGCGCCGGTCGCGGCGCCGCACCACGATGCTGATGTTGTATTCGCTCGACCCCTGCGCGATCGCGACGACGTTCACGCCGCGGTCCCCGAGCGCGCTGAAGATCCTCCCGGCGATGCCGCGCTGTCCCTTCATGCCGGCGCCGACGACCGCCACGACCGCCATGTCCGGCTCGATGGTGACCCGGGCCACGTCGTCCCGGAGCCAGCCGCGCGCGCGGAAGTCGCGTTCGAGGGCATGCCGGGTGCGGGCCACGTCGCGCCCGTGCACCGCGAACGAGATGTTGTACTCCGACGACGACATCGAGATCATGTAGATGTTCGTCCCCGCCCCCGCGACCGGCGCGAGCAGCCGCAGCACCATCCCGGGCTGCCCGAAGATCCCGGCCCCTTCGATCGTGACCAGCGCCATCCGATCGAGGCAGGAGACCATGAGCGGCCCGCCGCGCCGTCCGGCCTGCCGGCCGATCACCGTGCCGGCCCCCTGCGGCCGGAAGGTGTTCTTGATCCGGACCGGCACCCCGGCGCGGCGCGCCGGCTGCATCGTCTTGGGGTGCAGCACCTCGGCTCCGAAGTGCGACATCTCGGCCGCCTCGGCGTACGACAGGCGCGCCACGAGACGCGCCTCGGGAACCAGGTCGGGATCGGCGGTGAGCACGCCGTCGACCTCCTTCCAGATCCAGAGCTCCCGTGCGCGCAGCGCCTCGGCGACCAGCGCGGCGGTGTAGTCGGAGCCGCTGCGGCCGAGCGTCGTGGTGGCGCCCTGGGCGTCGCGCCCGATGAAGCCGGTGACCACCGGCACGACCCTGGCCCGGAGCAGCGGCCCGAGACGTGCCCGCAGCCGGCGCCCGGTCGGGCCCGGCTCGACGTTGGCGGCACCGTGCGCGTCGTCGGTCAGGACGGCGTCGCGCGCGTCGACGTAGCGCGCCGAAAGACCAAGGGAGGCCAGGTGCGCCGCGACCAACCGTGCCGACAGGCGTTCTCCGAACGAGGCCAGGAGATCGAGCGGCCGCGGCCCCGGCTCCCTCAAGAGAACCATGCCGTGCAGCACCTCGCGCAGTTCCGCGAACTCGGCGGCGCACTCGCGGGCGAGCCGCGCCGCGACCGCGGGGGCGAGCCCGAGCCCCGCGGCGGACTCGGCATGACGCGCTTCGAGGGCCGCCGCGCGCCGCAGCGCCATCGCGTGCCGCCCCGCGGCGGCCGCGCGCCCGGCCGCCAGCAGGTCGTCGGTCACGCCCGCCAGGGCGGAGACCACGACGATCGGCCGCTTCGCCGCGAAGCGGCGCACGATGCCTCCCACCTTGCGCATCGGCCCGGCGCCCGCGACCGAGGTGCCGCCGAACTTCATGACGATCATCGAAGGCCCCTCAACGCGCCGCGGCGCCTCTCGTGGAGGCGCCGCGCGCAGATCCCCTCGGCTGTCGATCGCTGCCCTGCCGCCGTCTCAGCCGCCGCCCTTCGGTTTCTGGTTGCCGCCGTAGTCGCCCGGGCTGTTGCGTTGTCCCCCACCACCCTGGGGCGCCCACGGCGACCCGAGTGGCGTCTGGGTGCGCCCGCCACCGCCACCACCACCGGGGCCGCCCCCCGTTCCCCAGATCTTCCCGCGCCCGCCGAATCCGGGGCCGATGCTGAACGGCGCCTGCGATCCGCCCGGCAGCGCGTTCGGCACCGCCGCCTCGAGCGTCTGATCGAAGACGTGGAACTGCCACTGGTTGACCTTGTCGTGACCCTTGTAGACCTTGTAGGTCTTGTCGCTCAGCCGCGCGTCGGCACGGCTGATGACCCCGACGATCGGCCAGCCGATCGGCGGCTCGCTGGGCGACTTGTCGTCGAACGTTCCGGTCGCCGGCTTCGGCGGCGGGAGCGCGCCGCCGGCGAACGAGCCGGCGCCGCCGAGGCCG
>DATKFL010000030.1:0-2590 GCA_035511355.1 Dongiaceae bacterium | reverse complement strand
CTGCCCGGTGTCGAACCCGAGGCAAAGCAGGTCACGGTCGTCGGGCGTGATGTCGGTGCAGAACATCCGGCGCTGGGCGATCGTGATCGGCTCCCCGCCCGCCGTGGCGACCTTCGACACCGCGACGTGCTCGCCCGAGGTGCGGAACACCGCCCAGGCCCCGTCGTGGGTGACGACGTCGCTCCAGTCGAGCTCCCCCGAGGTGAGACGCTGCTCGCGCCCGCTCTCGGGATCGACGCGCCACAGGTTGATGTGCGTGCCTTCGTCCTTCGACGCCACCAGGACGCGACCGTCGCGGCTGACGAGGGGGGAGCGATGCGACGCGCCGCTGGTCAGCGCATGCGAAGCCTTCGAAGCGATGTCGGTCACGAAGAGCTGGATCGTGTCGCCCTGGATCATGCCGTGCACCAGCCGGCCGGCGTCGAGCCAGGCGAGGCCCGAGGCGCCCGGGATCGCGGCGGAGATCGGCAGGAGATCGACGAACGCGCCGGCGGCACCGGCGCGCACGGGGGCGAGGGCGATGCCGGTGCGCAGCTCCCTCTGGACCGCCGCCACGGTCGCGCCGTCCGAGGTGACCGAGACCCCCGCGTAGTCGTTGAGGTCGTGGGTGAGGGCGCGCGCCTCGCCCGCGAGCGAGACCTCCCACAGCTGCGAGGTCGCGAACTGGTTCGCCGGGGTCTCCGAGCCGGTGACGTACAGCGCCTCCCGGCCCGGGACGAAGGTCAGATCCTCGAAGCTCCTGAGCGTCGTCACCGGGAGGATGCGCTCCTTGCCGGTGTCGGGATCGATGAGGACGATCTGCTGCGCCTCGCCGAAACGATGGCTGACGATGGCCACCGTCTTTCCGTCGGAGGACCAGGCGGGCGGCGAATCGAAGTGATCCCGGTCCTTGCGTGACGCCACGACGTGCGGCTCCTCGCCGTCGGCGCCCGCGATGCTTAGCGTGCGCTCCCCGATGGTGCCCCCGTGGATGGCGAGGCGGCGGCCGTCGGGCGACGACCTGACCGCGACCACGCCGTCGGCGATGCGTCGCGCCGTGCCGCCGAGGACCGACACGCGCATCGCCGAACCGGTCAGCTCGCCCGGCGGGCTCGTGACGTAATCCAGGAAGTTGCCGTCCGCGGTGAACGACGGGGCGGCCAGCTCGTTGGTCGAGGCGGCGACCACCTCGACTTCGGTGCCGGTGACCACCTGTCGGAGTCGCAGGGAGAAGTCGTCCTTGATCCGGCGGATGTAGGCGAGGTAGCGGCCGTCGGGCGACACCGCCGCCTCCTGGACCGCGCCGTCGGTGGTCGCGCGGCGCAACTGGAACGCTGCCTCGGATGTGGGGGGCGAGGGCGGGACGTTCTTCCCGCGCGTCAGGAACCACCCGGCGCCGGCTGCGAGCGCGACGACCAGGGCGGCGCCGGCGACCAGGGCTCGGCGTCCCGGGCGGCCCGCCGGACGCGCCAGGTCGCCCGACATCGTCGCGCCGGCGCGCGCCATCTCGCCCGAGGCCGGGCGCGCGACGGCCAGCTCGCCGGAATCGCGGTCCTCCTTGAGCTCGCGGATCTCGTTGCGCAGGTCCTCGGTCGACTGCTGGCGGCGCTCCGGCTCCTTCGCCAGGCAGCGGCGCACGATCCGGCCGAGCTCGGCGGGGATCGCGGCATTGATCTGCTGCGGCGGCGGAGGCGTGTCCTTGAGGATCGCCGAGATCGTCGAGATGGCGGTGTCGCCGCGGAACGGCCGGCGCCCGGTCGCCATCTCGTACAGCACGACGCCGAACGAGAAGATGTCGGAGCGATGATCGAGCGGCTTCCCTTCCGCCTGCTCGGGCGACATGTAGGCGACCGTTCCGACGATCCGCCCCTCGGCCGTGACCGACCGGGTCGGCATCACGGTGTCGGGCGACGGATCTGCCGCGTCGCGCAGCTTCGCGAGGCCGAAGTCGAGCACCTTCACGCGGCCGTCGGTGGTGACCATGACGTTGTCCGGCTTCAGGTCGCGGTGCACGACGCCCTGGCGGTGCGCCGCCACCAGCGCCTCCGCGATGCCGAGCGACAGATCGAGGATCTTCCCGAGCGCCAGGCCGCCGGCGGCGATCAGGTGCGAGAGCGGCTGACCGTCGACCATCTCCATGGTCAGGAAGCAGACCCCTTCGTGCTCCTCGACCGAGTGGATGGTGACGATGTTCGGGTGGTTGAGCGCCGCGACCGCGCGCGCCTCGCGCTCGAACCGGGCGCGCCGGCCCGCGTCCGACGACAGCTCCGCCGGCAGGACCTTGATCGCCACCTTCCGGCCGAGACGGGTGTCCTCGGCGAGGTAGACGACTCCCATGCCCCCCTCGCCGATCTTCCGTTCGATGCGGTAGTGGGCCAGGCGCTGGCCGGGCTCGAGGGACACCGGGAACATCCTTTCCTGAAAGTTCCGACGCGCCGCGCGCGCCACCGTCACCCGGCCGTCGCGGCGGGCGGGGCATTATAGGCGGACGCGCGCGCCGCACGGCGCCGCGCCACCTCGCGTTGCCCGAACCCGAGGAGCCGGTCGCGGGCTCGGTGGCGGCCTAGGGCCCGCCCTTCGCAGCGGCCATCGCGCCGCTGTCGTAGACCAC
>DATKFL010000029.1:0-2787 GCA_035511355.1 Dongiaceae bacterium | reverse complement strand
TGGTCGTCGGGCGCGCCGCCTCGGTGCGCCTGATCGACGAGGCGATGCTCCGGAACCGCCTGATCGGCCTCGTGGCGCAGAAGGACGCCTCCGTCGAGGAGCCGAAGGAGGCGGACCACTACGAGATCGGTTGCGCCGCGGTCATCCAGCGGCTCCTCAAGTTCCCCGACGGGACGCTCCGGGTGCTGGTCACCGGCATCAAGCGGATCCGGGTGCGCCGCTGGGTGCGGATGGAGCCGTTCCCGGTCGCCGACGTCGAGGTGCTCGAGGAGACCCTCGACGGCGGCGTCGAGACCGAGGCGCTCGCCAAGAACCTCATGAACCAGATCTCGCGGATGCTGGCGCTCATGCCGATCGACTCCGACGAGATCAACGTCGCGCTGCTCAACGTCGAGAACCCGGCGCGTCTCGCCGACATGGGGGCGGCGCTCCTGGTGCGCGACAGCGCGCTCAAGCAGGAATTCCTCGAGATGCTGGTGGTGAAGGAGCGCCTGCGGCGCCTCACCCGGCACATCAACCGCGAGATCGAGGTGATGGAGCTCGGGTCGAAGATCCAGGAGGAAGTGCAGGACGAGATGGAGAAGGGGCAGCGCGAGTTCGTGCTGCGCCAGCAGCTCAAGGCGATCCAGAAGGAGCTGGGGATGTCCGACGACGGCGAGTCGGAGACCCAGGCGCTCGAGGAGGCGATCGCCAAGGCCGGCATGCCGGAGGCGGTGCGTCAGGTCGCCGATCGGGAGTTGAAGCGGCTGCGCACCATGTCGCCGGCCGCCGCCGAGCATGTCGTCGTGCGCACCTACCTCGACTGGCTGATAGCACTCCCGTGGTCGAAGGAGACCCCCGACAAGCTCGACATCGCCGAGGCGCGCCGGGTCCTCGACGAGGACCACTTCGACCTCGAGAAGGTCAAGGACCGCATCCTCGAGTACCTCGCGGTGCGGAAGCTCCGGAACGATTCGCGCGGGCCGATCCTCTGCTTCGTCGGCCCGCCGGGCACCGGCAAGACCTCGCTCGGCAAGTCGATCGCGCGCGCCATGGGGCGGCAGTTCCACCGCCTGTCGCTCGGCGGCGTGCGCGACGAGGCGGAGATCCGCGGCCACCGCCGCACCTACGTGGGCGCGCTCCCGGGACGGATCATCGAGGGGCTCCGCAAGACCGGGAGCAAGAACCCGGTCTTCATCCTCGACGAGGTCGACAAGATCGGGACCGATTTCCGCGGCGACCCGGCGGCGGCGCTCCTCGAGGTCCTCGACCCGGAGCAGAACCGCTTCTTCCAGGACCACTACCTCGACCTGCCGTTCGACCTGTCGTCGGTCCTGTTCATCACGACGGCGAACGTCATCGACGCGATCCCGGCGGCGCTCCGGGATCGGATGGAGGTGCTGGAGCTCCCGGGTTACACCGAGGAGGAGAAGCTCCAGATCGCCCGGCGTTATCTCATCCCCCGGCAGTGCGCCGAGAACGGTCTCCAGCCCGCCGACATCGACATCCCCGACGCGACCGTGAGGCGCGTGATCGCAGGCTACACCCGCGAGGCGGGGCTCAGGAACCTCGAGCGCAACCTCGGCACCCTCTGCCGCAAGGTGGCGCGCCGTCGCGCCGAAGGGGCGACCGCCTCCGTGGCCATACCGCCGGAGGAGGTCACCGCCTATCTCGGGCCGGAGCGCTTCACCTCCGACCTGACCGAGCGGATCGGCCAGCCGGGCGTCGTCGTGGGACTCGCCTGGACGCCGTTCGGCGGCGAGATCCTGTTCGTCGAGGCGACCCGCATGGAGGGCGGCAAGTCGCTCACCATCACCGGGCAGCTCGGGGAGGTGATGCGCGAGTCGGCGCTCGCGGCGCTCGCCTGGATCCGCTCGCACGCCCGCGATCTCGGCCTCGCGCCGGACTTCTTCAACCGCTCGGACATCCACGTGCACGTTCCGGCCGGGGCGATCCCCAAGGACGGCCCGTCGGCCGGCGTGACCATGGCGACGGCGCTCGCGTCGCTGCTCACCGGGCGCGCGGCGCGCGCCGACACCGCGATGACCGGCGAGATCACCCTGCGCGGCAAGGTGCTGCCGGTCGGCGGCATCAAGGAGAAGGTGCTGGCGGCGCGGCGCGCCGGCATCAGGACGATCATCCTGCCGGCCGAGAACGAGAAGGACCTGCAGGATGTCCCGGTCGAGGCGCGCGACGGGCTGACCTTCCGCTTCGCGAAGAACGTCGAGGACGTCCTCGAGAACGCGCTCGAGCCGGCCCCGGTCGCCACCCCCGAGGGCACGAAGCGCGCCGCGCGCCCTCCGAAGCCGATCGCGCCGGGCCGCCGCCGCGCGCGCGGCGCCGCGGCGCCCTCGCACTGATCGCGGTCAGGCTTCCGGAAACTTCGTTCCCGGCGGCGCCAGCGCCCGCACCGCTGCTTCGATCTTCTTCGTGATCTCCGCCGGCGTCTCGTCCGGCGCCACCGTGAACGGCGCGCCGATGGCGACCCGCGCCCGTCCCAGGCGCAGCCAGTAGCGATCGTCCGGCAGCAGGTAGCCGGTCCCCTCGACGTGGATCGGCAGGATCGGCGCGCGCAGCTCGCGCGCCAGGAGCCCGATGCCGCCGCGGAACGTCTCCATGCTGCCGTCGTGGATGTGCCGCCCTTCGGGGAAGATCAGGATCGACCAGCCGGCGTCGGCCATCTCGCCGGCGTACACCAGGCTGGAGCGGAAGCCGGCGGTCTCCGGGAGCGGCCAGGCGTTGAAGAAGAACTGGACCAGGCGGGTCTGGAATCCCTCGAGCGCGTGCCGCCACCAGGTGCCGGGCGTT
>DATKFL010000028.1:0-2179 GCA_035511355.1 Dongiaceae bacterium | reverse complement strand
GACATTGCCGGTGGCGCGGTAGAGGGCGAGACCGCGATCGTAGAGCGCGCCCGCCTCCTCGTACTCGCCGCAGAGGTCGAGCGCCTTGCCGCGCGCCCGCAGCGCGCACGCCTCGAGATACTCGTCGCCCGCGGCGCGCGCCACCTCGGCGGAGCGCCGCATGAAGTCGGCCTGGGCGTGGTAGTCGTCCATGTTGTTGGCGACATCGCCGAGCGCGTAAAGCGCGGCGGCCTCGCCGCGGCGGTCCTCCAGGGCCTGGTACGCGGCCAGAGCCTGCTCGTAAAGGGCGCGCGCCCGCGGCAGGTCGACCTTCGACGTCGTCCCGGTCGCCGCGATCATCGGGCTGTAGACGGTGTAGGCCTCCGACATCAGCCCCAGCGCCCGCGCCCGCGCCGCATCGTCGGCGGTGGCGGGGCGGACGGTTTCCACCCGCACTCCGTAGGTCCCGGTCGCGGCGCCGCGCCGGGCGGGGCTCAGGTCGAGCCGGTAGAGACCGGTGACCGGCGCGACGATCGCCGCCTCTTCGCGACCCCAATCGTTCCCGTTGTTGCGGAACAGGACGGCGCCGTCCGGCGCGGTGATCACCGGCAGGATGTCGATGCTGCGCTGATCGAGCGCCACCACGACGTAATCGCCCCGGGTCAGCTCGATGACGTAGCGGTGCACCTCGCCCCAGGACAGGGTGGCTTCGAGAGCCTCGCCCGCCGCGAGACACCGTGGCGGACCGACGTCCGGTTCGGCCGCGGCGCCGGGGCGGGCGCCCAGAGCGGCCGCCAGGGCCGCCGCCAGCCACAGGCCGCGCCGGCGGCAACCTGGCGCAGGGCGACGCGCGGCGGAACTTCTCGTGGCGGGCATCGTCCCCTTACCAGCCGACCGGCTTCCCCTTGTTCTGCTCGTCGAGCCAGGCCTTGAGCGGCGCGAAGTACTCGACCATCGCCGAGGCGTCGGCGCGCTTCTCGCCGGTCAGCGCCTCGAGGGCCTCGGGCCAGGGGCGGCTCTGTCCCATCCGCATCATCGCGTCGAGGCGGGCGCCGGCGGCCTTGCTGCCGTAGATCGATCCGCGGTGCATCGGGCCGCTGTACCCTGCCTCGCGCAGGAGCGCGCGGTGGAACTGGAACTGCAGCACCTGCGCCAGGAAGTACCGGGTGTACGAGACGTTCGCGGCGACGTGGTACTTCGCGCCGGGGTCGAAGTCCGATTCGCTCCGCGCGACCGGCGGGGTCACGCCCTGGTACTTGAGCCGCAGGTCCCACCAGGCCTTGTTGTACTCGGCCGGCGTGACCTGGCCCGAGAAGACCTTCCAGCGCCACTGGTCGACCAGGAGCCCGAACGGCAGGAACGGAATCTTGTCGAGCGCCCGCTTCATCAGGAGGCCGATGTCGCTCCCGGGCGCCGGGTCGCGGTCGAGGAGACCCACCTGCCTGAGATAGGCCGGGGTCACCGAGAGGGCGATGGTGTCGCCGAGCGCCTCGTGGAAGCCGTCGTTGGCGCTGTCGCGGAAGAGGAACGGCAGGCCGGAGTAGGCCCGCTGGTAATAGTTGTGCCCCAACTCGTGATGGATGGTGTCGAAATCCTCGTCGGTGATCTCGATGCACATCTTGATGCGCAGGTCGCGCTCGTTGTCGACGTCCCAGGCGCTCGCGTGGCAGACGACGTCGCGGTCGGCCGGCTTGGTGAACAGCGACCGGTCCCAGAAGGTCGGCGGCATCGGTTCGAGGCCGAGCGAGGAGAAGAACCCTTCGCCGTAGCGGACCATGCCGCGCGCGTCGAGCTTGTGGTCGCGCAGGATGGTGGTCAGGTCGTACCCCGGGTCGGCGTTCGGCGGCGCGACCAGCGGATAGACGTTCAGCCACGACTGCGCCCACATGTTGCCGAGCAGATGCGCCGGTATCGGCCCGCGGGCGGGGATCGTGCCGGCGCCGTACTTCTCCGCGAGGCGCCAGCGGACGTAGGCGTGCAGCGACTCGTAGAGCGGCTTCACCTGCTGCCAGAGGCGCTCGACGTCGACGGCGAAGGCGTCCGGCGTCATGTCGTACTTGGAGCGCCAGTAGGCCCCCATGTCGGCGTACCCCAGCTCGCGCGCCCCCTCGTTGGCGAGCGTGACGTAGCGCGTGTACGGCTCGCGCATCGGCGCCGAGATGGTGTGCCAGCCGCGCCAGGCTTCGAGGAGCGCCGCCGG
>DATKFL010000027.1:0-6151 GCA_035511355.1 Dongiaceae bacterium | reverse complement strand
GACGGCGAAGACCTCGTAGCCCTGCGCCGCGAGGTAGCGCCCGACGCGGTGACTGGGACGCGCCGGATCGTCGGAGTGACCGACGACGGCGATCGTCCTGGCGCGGGCGAGAAGGTCGCGAATCGCCGCGACCGGCGGGTTTCCCTGCGGCAGCTCGCACTCGTTCGACATCGGTCACCCTTCCCGGAGCGCCGCCTCGAGGGCCGGCTGGAGCGCGCCATATATATAAGGATACCCGGCCGCGGTCAGCCGTTGCGGGGTGACGCGGGCGCTCGCCAGCAGGAGCGCGTCGGCCATCCCGCCGAGGGCGAGACGCGCCGCGAAAGCCGGAACGGGCAGGAACGTCGGCCGGCGGAGCGCCCGCCCGAGCGCCGCGGTGAACTGCCGGTTGGTGACCGGCTCGGGCGCGACCGCGTTCACCGCGCCGTCGAGCGCCGGGTCGTCGATCACGCGTCGGATGATTCCGACCGCATCGTCGAGCCCGATCCACGGCATCCACTGCCGGCCACTCCCGACGACGCCACCGAGACCCAGACGGAATGGCAGGAGCATCTTCGCGAGCGCCCCGCCGCGCGCCGACAGGATCACCCCGAATCGCAGGGGGACCACCCGCACACCGCGATCGCGAAGCGGTGCCGCGGCGGCCTCCCACGCGATGCAGGTCTCGGCAAGGAAGCCCCGACCCGGAGCGCTTGCCTCGGTCAGGATCTCGTCGCCGCGGTCGCCGTAATAGCCGACCGCCGAGGCCTGCACCAGGAGGCGCGGCGGGCGGGCCAGCCGCGCGAGAGTCGTGGCGAGAAGCCGGGTGCCGTCGACGCGGCTCGAGCGCACGGCCTCGAGGTGACGCGCCGTCCAGCGCGCGGCGGCGATCCCGACCCCGGCGAGGTGCACGACGGCCTCAACCCCGTCGAGCGCCCCGGCATCGATCGAATTCCCGGCGATATCGAAGCGGATGTCGCGCGCGCCTGCCGCCTCCGGGTCGGAGCGGAGCGCGGCGCCGGGCCGCACCAGGCGCGTCACCACGTGTCCGTCGGCGTAGAGCGCCGGAAGGAGCGCCGAACCGACCAGCCCCGAGGTGCCGCTGACCGCGAGTTTCATGGCGCGCGGATCGTAGCACCGTGCCGCGCGGGTCGGCGTAGACTCGCCCGCATGCGCCGATCCCTCGTTGCCGGCCCGCTCCTCGGAACGTTCGTCGTCCTGGCCCTGGTCGCGCCGCCGGCCGCCCGCGGCGGCGTCCCCGCGGCCGCGTCCGCCGCGACGCGCGCGTCCGCCGCCTCGCCGCCGACGTACGCCGTCGTGATGCGCGAGGCCACGATCCCGATGACCGACGGCGTCAAACTCGCCGCCGATCTCTGGATGCCGCAGGGAGGCCGGACCGGCGAGCGTTATCCGGTCCTCCTCGAATACCTGCCCTACCGCAAGACCGAGGCGCGCGGCGACCGCTACGGCCTGTACGCCTACTTCGTGAAGCGCGGGTACGTCGTGGCGCGGGTCGACATCCGCGGCACCGGCGCGAGCGAAGGGCGGCTCATCCCTTACGAGTACAGCGACATCGAGCAGGTCGACGGCGAACAGGTGATCGCCTGGCTCGCGAAGCAGCCGTTCGCCAACGGCGCGGTCGGGATGTTCGGCATCTCCTGGGGCGGGTTCAACGCCCTGCACATGGCGATGCGCAACCCGCCGGCGCTCAAGGCGATCATCGCGGTCGACGCCACCGACGACCTCTACCAGGACGACGTGCATTTCATGGACGGCGGGATGCACGTCGACTCGTGGGAGATGAGCATGGACCTTGCGAACGCCATGCCCGGCGCGCCGGACTACACGATCGACGAAAAACTGTTCGCCGACCGCTTCGACACGCCGCCCTGGATGCTGACCTACAAGCGCCAGCAGCGCGACGGCCCGTTCTGGGATCGCACCGCGCTCAACAAGCGCTACGAGTCGATCCGGATCCCGACCTTCGTGATCGGCGGCTGGTACGACGGCTACCGCGACGCCGTGCCGCGCCTGCTCGAAAAGCTGAAGGCGCCGGTGAAGGCGATGGTCGGCCCCTGGTCGCACTGCTGGCCGCACGACTCGTATCCGAAGCCCGGGATGGAATGGCGGCACGAGGCGGTGCGGTGGTTCGACCAGCACCTCAAGGGGAAGGACACCGGCATCATGCAGGAGCCGCGCTTCGCGGTCTACGTGCGCCGCTGGCATCCGCCCGGCCCGCGCCTCGCCGAGGCGCCGGGGGAGTGGCGCTGGGAAGCCGGCTGGCCGATCGCGCGCGGCCGCGAGGATGTGCTCTACCCACGGGCGGATCGCACGCTGCAGTCGAACCCGGCGGTCGCGCCGGCAACCGAGTCGCTCCGGTACGTGCCGTCGACCGGCGTCGAGATCGGCGGCCCCGTGATGTGGTGGGGTGACGTCGCCCCCGACCAGCGTCCCTCCGACGCTTTCAGCCTGACCTACGACACCACGCCCCTCGGCGCCGATCTCGAGATCCTCGGCCTGCCGCTCGCCGTCCTGCAGGTGAGCGCCGACGCCCCCGCCGCGCACTGGTTCGCGCGTCTCTCGGACGTCGCCCCGGACGACACCGTGACGCTGGTCGCCGGGGCCGGCTTCAATGGCCAGCACCGCGAGTCGGCGCGCGCTCCGAAGCCGATCGAGCCGGGGAAGCCGTTCACGCTCGACATCGAGATGCACTTCACTTCGTGGGTCTTCCCGAAGGGGCATCGGCTGCGCCTCGCGGTGTCGAACGCGATGTGGCCGATGATCTGGCCGACGCCCTATCCGATGACCACGACGCTCGCGCTCGGGGGGGGATTGCCGACGCGGCTGGTGCTGCCGGTCATTCCGGCAGGGCCTGCGACGGCGGGGGCACCGCGGTTCCTTCCGCCCGAGGCGGACCCGGTGCTCGAGGGGTTCGGGGTGCTCGAGACGGGGACGGCTTCGGGGTACGGCGAGATTGAGTCGATCGATCGCGACGCGGTGCACGGCGGGGCGAAGGTCGTCGCGACCAACGGGGGCGGTACACGCTACCCGTGGGGGACCGAGCGCAATTCCGAGTCGATCCGACATGAGACGAACGACCTGCACCCGGAGACGACGTCGGTCCTGGGGGAGTACCGCACCGAGATCACCCTCAAGGGGCGCGTCCTGGTCTTCGAGGCGCGCCTCACCTTCAAAAGCAATCGCGACACCTTCTTCTACACCTACGTGCGGCGCCTCCTCGAGAACGGGGCGCTGGTGCGGGAGAAGACCTGGACCGACGCCATCCCGCGCGACGGGGTGTAGCCGGACGACCGGGTGCCTCTTGACAGGGGCGGGGGTTCTCTTTTATATTTCGGTCGTTCGCGAAATAGCAAAACAGCCGGCGGACGGGACGGCCGTCCGGGCCTCCGGCGCGGGGGGTGCGGATGACCGAAGTGCTCCAGGCCCTGGCCGACCCGACGCGGCGCGAAATCCTGCGGCTGTTGCGGAAGCGGGACCGTTCGGCGGGGGAAATCGCAGACCAGTTCCCGCTGGCGAAGTCGACCCTGTCGGGGCATTTCAACGTTCTCAAGCGGGCCGGGCTGGTGGTGACCGAGAGGCGGGGGACGACGATCCTCTACAGCCTCAATCTCTCGGCGTTCGAGCAGGCGATGGCGGGGCTGTACGAGATCGTCAACGGCGCCCGCCTTGGAAAGGAGAGGCGATGAGCACGGAGATCGGGAGAGCGCAGGGAAACGGCGGGCAGGCGGATCGTCCGGGGGCGGGGAGCGGCGCGACCGGCACTCTGCGGATCTTTCTCGAGGTGTGCACGGCCGCGGTGCTGGCGGCGATGTTCGGCTGGGCGGCGCTGGCCTGGCGGTCGGCGCCGGACGGGATTCCGGTGCACTGGAACCTGCACGGCGAGGTCGATCGTTACGGCGGGCGTTTCGAAGGGATGCTGGCGCTGCCGCTGATCGCCCTGGGGGTCCATCTCTTCATGACTTTCCTGCCGCGCATCGATCCGGGACGGATGAACTACGCCAATTTCGCGGGCGCATACGCCGTGGTGCGGCTGGCGGTCGTGGCCTTCATCGGGGCGGTCTACTTCTTTATCCAGGGCGCCGCCCGCGGCCGGACCCTCGAAATCTCGAGCCTCCTGCCGATCGGGCTGGGTCTCCTGTTCATCGTGCTCGGCAATGTCATGGGGAAACTGCGGCCGAACTGGTTCGTCGGCATCCGCACTCCCTGGACGATGTCGAGCGCCGACTCGTGGAACCGCACGCACCGCGCCGGCGGCTGGGTGCTCGTCGGGGTCGGTCTCGCGACCATCGGGGCCAGCGCGCTGGGTGGACGGGTGGCGTTGCCGATCGCGATGGCGCTCCTGCTCCTCGGCACGGCGGGCCTGGTCGTCTACTCCTACCTGGTCTGGCGCGCCGACCCCGACAAGGTTCCACCGGCCGGCCGCACCGCGGCGTAGCCCGCCCGGACGCCACGCACCGTCCCTCGACCGACGCGGGCATTCCCGCGGGCGCGCTGTGCTATTCTCGCGCGCCGTGCGGCGCCCACGGCGTCCGCCAAGGAGCCGCGCGTGAGCCAGAAGCCGTTCGTCCCCGAGAGCGCCTCGCTTCCCGAGTTCACCCTGCGGGCGCTCGTGCTCGGCGTCGTGCAGGCGGTGCTGCTCGGCGCCGCCAACGCCTACCTCGGCATGAAGGCGGGGCAGACGATCGCCGCCACCTTCCCGGCGGCGATCATCTCGATGGTGGTCCTGCGCTTCTTCCGTGGGCACTCGGTGCTCGAGGAGAACGTCGCGCGGAGCGCCGCCTCGGTCGGCGAGGCCCTGGTCGCCGGCGCCATCTTCACGCTGCCGGCGTTCGTGATCAGCGGGCTCTGGCCGGCGTTCGACTACTGGCAGAGCACCTTCATGATGCTGGTGGGCGGCGTGCTCGGCGTGCTCTTCGTCATCTTCCTGCGCCGCACGCTGTGCGAGGACCCCTCCCTGCCGTTCCCCGAAGCGACCGCCGCCGCCGAGATCCACAAGACCGGCCAGAAGGGGGCGACCGGCGCGAAGTACCTGTTCGGCACGATGGGCTTCGCCGGCGCGGTCGAGCTGCTGAAGAACCCGGGCGGATTTCGCGTCATCCAGGATTCGGTCAGCGGCTTCATCGAGTTTCCGATGTCGAAGCTGCATTTCCTGCGCCGGGGCCTGCCGTTCGGCGACCCGGGGGACTACAAGGGCGGCATGCACTACGAGACGCCGTACGCCTCGCCCGCCTTCCTGGGGGTCGGCTACATCATCGGGCCGCGGCTCGCGGCGCTCAACTTCTCGGGGGGCGTCCTGGCCTGGCTGATCCTGGTGCCGCTCATCATGTTCATCTCGGGCGAGGGGAGCGCGCTGATGAACCTGGTGCATCACCCGTCGCTCGCCGACGCTTCCGGGCTCGAGCGGCTCGACACGGTTGCCGACCAGGCCTGGCGCAGTGTCGTCCGGCCGATCGCCGTCGGAGCGATGCTGGTTTCCGCCTGCTGGACGCTGTTCAAGATGCGCGAACCGCTTCTCGCCGGTGTGGCGCGCGCCTTCAGCGACATGAAGAAGGCCAGCGGCATGGCGGCCGGCAAGGGGCGCTACGAGCACGACGTGCCGATGGCCTGGGTGATCGGCGGCATCGTCGCGCTTCTCGTGCCGATGACGGCGCTCTACTGGTGGTACACGAAAGGGATCGGCGGCGCCTTCATGGCGGCGGTGGCGATGACCCTCACAGGGTTCGTGCTGTCGGCGGTCGCCGGCTACCTCGTCGGCGTCATCGGCTCGTCGTCGAGCCCGACGTCGGGGCTGGCGCTCTCGAGCCTGATCGTCGCGGCGACGTTGCTCGTCGCCATCGGGGTGCGCGGCAGCGGCGGCGTGATGGCGGTCCTGGCGGTGACCGCGGTCGTCTGCTGCGCCACGTCGCTCGCCGGCAGCGTCATCCAGGACTTCAAGGTGGGGCAAATCCTGGGGGCGACTCCCTGGACGATGCAGGTGGCGTATCTGATCGCGACAATCGTCACCGCGTTCGTGCTGGTGGTGCCGATCGCGATGCTGCACAAGGCCGACATCGCGCTCGGCGGAGCCGGCATCGGCGGGGAAAACCTGCCGGCGCCGCAGGCGGGGTTGATGGCGATGCTGGCGCAGGGGATCGTCGGAGGCGAGATGGCG
>DATKFL010000026.1:0-10576 GCA_035511355.1 Dongiaceae bacterium | reverse complement strand
GGTGCCGATTCCCGGCACTCGCCGGGCGGCGCGGATCGACGAGAACGCGCGCGCCGCCGCGGTCGCCCTCGACCCGGCGACCCTGGCGCGCATCGACGAGCTGGCGCCGGCCGGCTCCGCGCGCGGCGGGACGCTCGTTGGCTGAAACCCGTCCTCCCCGGTTCGCCGCCGACTGCATGCTCGGGACGCTGGCCAAGTGGCTCCGCATCCTCGGCCACGACGTCACCTACGAGCGCCGCATCGAGGACGCCGACCTGGTGGCGCTGGCGTTGCGCGAGGGGCGCACGCTCCTGACCGCCGACCGGCGGCTTGTGCGCCGGAGCGCGGCGCGCGATCACATCCTGATCACCAGCCAGGTCCTCGACGATCAGATCCGCCAGGTGCTGCGCGAGCGGCGGCTGGCGGTAAACGGCGCGGCCCTGCTCGGCCGCTGCCTCCTGTGCAACCAGCCGACCGAGCCGATCGACCGCGAAACCGCGCGCGCCGAAGTCCCGGTCTACGTCTACCGGACGCAGTCGCGCTTCACCCGCTGCGGCGGGTGCGGCCGGGTCTTCTGGCGCGCCACCCACGTCACCCGGATGCTCGAGCGTCTCGAAGCCGCGAACGGCGGCGCGCCGGCGGAGCCGGAGACCGCCGCGCCGATCGTCGCGACCGGCCGACGGCGGGCGCCGGCGCGCCGCGCGCTGCCGCGCCCCGACGCGGCCCGGCTCGCGGCTCCGCCCGCGGCGCCCCCGCCCGCCCCGGCCGCCCGCGTCGTCGCGGTCCCCTTCGTGCCGGTGCGGAGCCCGCGGCCGGTGCCGCCCATCCGCCGGCGTCCGCGCCCGGGCCCGCACCGGGGGCGACCTTGACAGGGATCGGGGGCGGCGGCTACCATCCCGCCTTCGAAACAGGATGCGCCCGCGCCTCGTTGGGCGATTAGCTCAGCGGGAGAGCACCTGCCTTACAAGCAGGGGGTCACTGGTTCAAATCCAGTATCGCCCACGCGGACGCCTCCTGCCGATGCGACCGAGCGGGGTCGTAGTTCAGTTGGTTAGAACGCCGGCCTGTCAAGCCGGAGGTCGCGGGTTCGAGCCCCGTCGACCCCGCCATCGCCCCCACCCTTGACCGATCGCTCGATCCTCTACGCCGGCGCCTTCGCGCGCGCCCTCGCCATCGGCATGGTGAGCGTGCTCATCGGCCTGCACCTCGCGCGGGTCGGCCTGACCCCGTCCGCGATCGGCGTCATCGTCGGCGCCGGCCTCTTCGGCGGCGGTGTCGCGGCCCTCCTGACGACGCGTTACGGCGATCGCTTCGGGCGGCGGCGGGTCCTGATCGCCCTGGCGACTCTCGGCGCCCTGGGAGGCGTCGTGGTCGCGGCCGGCAGCACGCCGTGGGTTCTCGGCGTCGCGGCCTTCCTCGGGATGCTGAACGGCATGGGACGCGATCGCGGCGCCTCCCTCATCCTCGACCAGGTGATCCTGCCCGCGACCGCGGCCGACGCCGGACGCACCCGCCTGTTCGCGATCTACAACGTCGTGCAGGACAGCGGCCACGCGCTCGGCGGGCTGTGCGCCGGGCTGCCGTCGCTCTTCGAGCGCGCGGCCGGGGTCGACCCCGACACCGCCTTCCGCGGCGCGATCGGGCTGTATGCCGCGATCCTCGCCCTGACCGCGCTGCTCTACCGCCGCCTCTCACCCGAAGTCGAGCCGCGCGCCGCCGAACGGCCGCGCCCGCTCGCCCCGGAGAGCCGCCGGCGTCTCGCGCGCATCGCCTCGCTGTTCGCGGTCGACAGCCTCGCGGGCGGATTCCTGACCTCGGCGCTCCTGGCGGTCTTCCTGCACGAGCGGTTCGGCGCCGGCGAAGCGGCGATCGGCGCGCTGTTCTTCGGCGCGCGGGCGGCGAACGCGCTGTCGCACATCGCCGCCGCCTGGATCGCGCGGCGCATCGGCCTGGTCAACACCATGGTCTTCACCCACATCCCGTCGAGCCTCCTGCTGATGACCGTGCCGGTGGCGCCCTCCTTTCCGGTCGCGGCGGCGCTCTTCCTCCTGCGCGAAGGGCTGGTCGAGATGGACGTGCCGACCCGGCAGTCGTACGTGATGGCGATCTTCCCGCCCGAGGAGCGCACCACCGCCTCGGGGGTGACGCACCTGGTGCGGCTCCTGGCCTGGTCGGTGGCGCCGTCGTTCGCCGGCGCGCTGATGCAGGGGGTGTCGATGGGGACGCCGCTGTATGTCGGCGCGGCGATGAAGATCGGCTACGACGTTCTTCTCTGGACCGCTTTCCGCCGCCTGCCGCCGCCGGAGGAGCGGCGCGCGGCGCCTCCGGCCTGACGCGCCGGCGCGGCGGCCGCCGCCCGCGCCGCGGCGGCGCCGCCGATAAGGCGGAACTCGAACAGGTCCGGCCGCTGGTAGTGGCCGGTCACGTCGAGCGCCAGCGACTCCTCGCCGATCCGATCGAGGTCGAGGTCGGCGATCAGGATCTCCTCGCGGTCGTAGACCGGCCCGGCGAGGATCGCGCCGTCCGGCCCGATGATGCAGGAGCCGCCCGAGGCCACCAGCGCGCCCGGCTGATCGCGCAGCTCCGCCGGCGGCGGCAGCTCGGGAGGCAGGTCGGCGACGCGCAGGATCTGCCCGACCGCCAGGACGTAGCACCTCCCCTCGAAGGCGTAGTGCCGGCTGGCCACCTGGTACATGTCGCGCACCGTCGGCCAGCAGGCGACATGGATCTCCTCGCCCGACTCGTGCATCGCCTGGCGCAGGAGCGGCATCCAGTGCTCCCAGCAGATGAGGGTGCCGACCATGCCGCTCGGCGTCGGCACCGCCCGGAGACCGCCGCCGTCGCCGGGTCCCCAGACCAGCCGCTCGGCGTGCGTCGGGACCAGCTTCCGGTGCAGCGACAGGATCGAGCCGTCGGGGCCGAACGTGATCTGGGTGTTGTAGAGGGTGCCGTGCCCGGGGCCGCGCTCGACCCGCTCGTGCACGCCCATCACGACGACCGCCTTGTGCGCGCGCGCCGCCCGGCCGAGCCTCGCGGTCGCGGGACCGGGGATGACGACGCTGTTGGCCCGCAGACGCGCATGCACCTGCTTCGCCGGGGGATGATCCCAGTAGGCCGAGCCGGGCGACAGGTCGAGCCAGGCCGGGTATCCCGGAAGCCAGGTCTCGCCGAACCCGATGACCGTCGCGCCCCGCGCGGCGGCCTGCGCGATCAGCGATTCGGCGCGCTCGAGCGAGAGGGCCAGGTCGAGGAGTGCCGGCGCCGCCTGCACCGCGGCGGCGCGCACCACGCGGTGGGCCGGGCGCGCGCTCATTCGGCCGCCTCGCGCACCGAGGCGATCAGCCCGTCGAATCCCGGCCGGGCCTTCGCGATCGTCTTCTCGGGGCCGGCGCAGCGGAAGAACCAGTTGGCGTCCGGTCCCGGCACGACCGCCCCGAGCAGGAGCCAGCCGGGCTGCGGCGGCGGAGGGGTGCCGCCCATCGTCATGGCCATCGGGTGGTAGGTGCCGGCCGCCTCGACCCGGGTCACCGTCCGGTCGCCGACCTTCTGCGTGCTCACGGTTCCCTCCACCGGCCGGCCGTCCGGCGTCGTCAGCATCCGGGCCCAGCGCGCGACGTTCTCCTGCGCGTCTCCCCCCTGACCGGGGCCGAAGTAGAAGACCGCGCATTCGCCGTCGGTGGCGCCATCGACGCCGGCGAGACGGTATTGCGCCCGGCGCATCGGGTTGCGCGGCTCCTCGGCGATCCAGCCGGCGGGGGCGTCCCAGACCAGCGCGATGGCGCCGGCGTACGGCCCGGCGTCGCCGTGCGGCGACATCCCGCCGGCCGGCAGCGTGGAAAGAAACGGCGCATGCCCGCTTTCGAGGGGCGGGGCGGGCGCGGCGGCGGAAGATGGCATCGCCTCCGGCGTCGCCGACGCGGGGGCGGCGGCGGGCGCCGCGGGCGCGACGCTCGCGGGCGCGGCCGGTGCCGCGGGCGCGCTTCGATCGCGCGCACAGGCCGCCGCTCCGGCGAGAACCAGCGCGGCGAAGAGGGCGATCGATCGGCGACGTTCGTTCATGAACGCCGCGCAGTATAAACCTGTTGCCCACCCGCTCTCCTCGGCGTATAGATCCCGCCGAGCTCAGGAGAGAAGACCGCGAGCCGCAATGCTCGCTCCTCGAGTTCGAGCCGGGAGGCACTCGCCCCTATGCTCGCGGTCTTCTCTCCTCGTTCGCGCGCGCCGCCGGCTCTCGCATTCCCGCACTCTCCCTCTGTGCTACGCTGCGCCGGCCCGCGCCCCGATGCCTCCGCGGGCGGAGGGAACCCCGACCGATGCCGTCCCGCTCCCGCCGCACGCGTGTCCTCTCCGGCCTCGAAATGCTGGCGGCGACGCGCCCCAAATGGCTGCGTGGCCGGCGCCTGGGCCTCCTGATGCACCCGGCCTCGGTCGACGGGCGCTGGAATTCCGCGATCGACGTCGTGCGCCGGATCCCGGGCGCGCGGCTCGCGGCGCTCTTCGGCCCGCAGCACGGCATCGCCGGCGAGAAGCAGGACAACATGATCGAGTCGGGACACGGCGCCGATCGGGTCACCGGCCTGCCGGTCTTCTCGCTCTACAGCGAGACGCGCGCCCCGACGGCGCGCATGCTCGAGGCGATCGATCTCCTGCTCGTCGACCTGCAGGATGTCGGCACGCGGGTCTACACCTTCGAGTGGACCACCGCGCTCGCCCTCGAAGCCTGCGCCGCCGCCGGCAAGGAGGTGGTGGTCCTCGACCGTCCCAATCCGATCGGCGGGGTCGCGCTCGAAGGGAACCTGATCCGCCCCGGGTACACCTCCTTCGTCGGGCTCTACCCGGTGCCGATGCGGCACGCGCTGACGCTCGGCGAGCTGGCGGCGCTGGTGAACGCGCGCATGGCGCGCGCGGCCGCAGGCGCGGCCGGGGGCGCCGGCGCACCCGCGAAGCGCTCCGCCGCGACCCGCGACCCGTTCCACCCCGTCCCGCGCGCCGACGGCGGCGGGCTCCGCTGTCCCGGGCTCGCCGATCTCACGGTCGTGCCGATGCGCGGCTGGCGCCGCGCGATGCTCTTCCCCGACACCGGGCTGCCGTGGGTGCTGCCGTCGCCGAACATGCCGACCTTCGACACCGCGCTGGTCTACCCGGGGCAGGTGCTCCTCGAAGGGACCAACGTCTCCGAGGGACGCGGCAGCACGCGGCCCTTCGAGATCTTCGGCGCCCCCTGGATCGACACCGCGAGGGTGCGGGCGCGCTTCGACCGGCGGCGGCTGCCGGGTCTCGTCCTGCGCGAGCACTCCTTCGAGCCGACCTTCCATAAATTCGCGAAGGAGGTCTGCCACGGCTTCCAGATCCACGTCACCGACCCCAATGCCTACCGGCCGTACGTCACGACTCTGGCGCTCCTCCAGGACATCATCGCGACGCACGGCGACCGGTTCGCGTGGAAGCAGCCGCCGTACGAGTACGTCACCGACCGGCTGCCGATCGACGTCCTGATCGGCGACCCGGAAGTGCGCGGCGCGCTCGAATCGGGCGCCCCGCTTGCGCCGATCGCGCGCTCCTGGCGCGCCGAGATCGACGCCTTCCGCCGCGAGTCGCTTCCGTACCGCCTGTACCGCTGAGAGGAGGAAGTCACGATGCCGTCCGCCCCCGACACCGTCGCCACCGTCCTGCAGTCGCCCTGGTTCGAGGGTGGCGCGGCCTTCGTGCTCTGGGTCGGGGTCCTCCTGATCGCGCACCATTTCGCCAACCGCGCGCTGCGCCGCATGGCCGCGGCCACAGCGTGGACCTGGGACGACCTGCTGATCGACGCGCTGCGGCGGCCGATCACGATCGCCATCCTGGCCTCGGGGCTGGTCATCGTCGGGCGCATCTTCCCGCTCGAGCCGGAGTGGGATCGCGCCTGCGACGTCATGCTGGCGGCGGCGATGGTCCTGGCGATCGTCCTGTTCGTCGATCACATGACCTCGGGCCTGCTCGATCGCCTGGCGGTCACGCAACCCGTCCTGCAGGGGGCGCGCGGCCTGGTGCAGGGGTCGGTGCGCGGCATCGTGATCGGCATCGGCGTCCTGATCTTCCTCGACAGCATCGGCATCTCGATCGCGCCGATTCTCGCGTCGCTCGGCGTGGGCTCGCTGGCGGTGGCGCTGGCCCTGCAGGACACCCTGGCCAACATCTTCGCCGGGTTCCACCTGATCGCCGACAAGCCGATCGAGGCGGGACAGTTCATCCGCCTGCAGACCGGCGAGGAGGGGCACGTGGTGCGGGTCGGGTGGCGCACCACCTGGATCACGACGCCGCAGAAGAACACCGTCGTGGTGCCGAACTCGAAACTCTCGGGCGCCGTGCTGACCAACTTCGACATGCCGTCGAGCGAGACGGTCTTCCAGGTCGAGGTGACCGTGGCGAGCGCCGATCTCGAGAAGGTGGAGCTGGTGACGCTCGAGGTGGCGCGCGACTGCCTCGCGACCGTCCCCGGGGCGACGCGCGAGTTCGAGCCGGTGGCGCGCTTCACCGGCTTCGCCGACTCCGGCGTCAAGCTGATCGCCGGCCTGTCGGCCATGACCCTCGCCGACTCGCATGTCCTCCGAAGCCAGTTTCTGAAGCGCCTGAGCGCGCGCTTTCAGAAGGAAGGAATCGTGGTCCCCTTCCCGACCCGCACGCTCGACGTCCCGCCGGGCGCCTTCGGCCGGGCCGGCGGCGACACCGGCGAACCGCGCGGCCGCCAGCCGCAGGCGTGACCCGCGATCTCCTGTACCTGTCGCGCGCCGACGTCGAGGCCGCGGGCGTCACGATGCCGGAGATCATCGACCGGCTGGCGATCATGTTCCGGGAGAAGGGGCACGGCCGCACCGAGATGCCGCCGAAGCCCGACCTCCATCCCGGCCCGCCCGGGAGCGACAACTTCATCCACGCCATGCCGGCCTATTGCGGCGCGCTCGGCGCCGCCGGCCTCAAGTGGATCGCCGGCTTCCCCGGCAACCGCGCGCTCGGGCTCCCATACGTCAACGGGCTCATCGTGCTGAACGATGTCGAGACCGGGATGCCGCTCGCGGTGATGGACGCCACCTGGATCACCGCGATGCGCACCGGCGCCGCCAGCGCGATCGCGGCGCGGCATCTGGCGCGCGCCGACAGCGCCCTGCTCGCGATCACCGGCTGCGGCGTGCAGGCGCGCACCAATCTCGAGGCGCTCGCCGCGGTGCTGCCGCGTCTCAGGACGGTGCGCGCCTACGACATCCATCCGGAGAGGGCCAGCGCCTACGCCGAGGAGATGGGGCGCCGCTTCCCGCACCTCGAGGTGCAGGCCGCGGCGGGGCCGCGGGCCGCGATCGAAGGGGCCGACGTCATCGTCACCGCCGCGCCGATCCGCCGCCGCCCGGAGCCGGTGATCGAAGCGGCGTGGTTCCGGGAGGGCGCTCTCGGCCTGCCGCTCGATTACGATTCTTCCTGGACCCCCGCCGCGATGGCCACGGCCGACCGCTTCTACACCGACGACACCGCGCAGCTTCTCGCGACCCGGGAGCGCGGCGACTTCTTTCAGCAGATCCCGCCGGTTTTCGCCGACCTGGGCGACGTCGTGGCCGGTCTCAAGGAGGGGCGGCGCGCGCCCGGAGAGCGCCTCCTCTGCCTCAACATGGGGATCGCGCTCGACGACATGGCGACCGCGCCGCTCGTCCTCGAACGGGCGCGCGAGCGCGGGCTCGGGACGCGGCTGACGCTGTAAGCGGCACAGCGGTGGGCCGCGACCCGGGAGCGGGCCCCGATCCTGGCGCCGATCGCGCCCCCTCAGGCGCTCTTCGCCCGAACGATGAGCTCGACGTCGCAGTCGAGCACGTGCAGCAGCGAAAGCACCTGATCGATTGATTTGCGGTAGTTCGTCTGGTCGAGGAGGCGGTAGAACTGCGCGGCGGACGTGCCCAGCCGCCGGATGATCTCCCGTCGGCTCAGGCGGCTCTTCGCGACGCGCTTCTGCGCCTCCAGGGTGAGCTTGTACAGGAGGAGGTCACGCAGATAGCCGGGATCCTGGTTGTAATCGAGCACCTGATCGGAGAGCACGAGGCCTTCCTTCCCCGACTTCAGCCGGTAGGTGAAGCCTTCCCGGCCGACTTCCGGATCGACCATCACCTTAACCACGGGATCTTTCGCCGAGGGCGCCGCCTCGAGCTTCGCATACGGGTACCACATGACCCGCTGGCTCGTCCGGACGGCGAAGCCCTTCTTCCTGTTGTTGGCGGCGACATTGCGAATCTTCACAGGGCACCTTCGCTTTTGAGCGTCGCGATGAGATCGATGACGCGCCGTGGAGCGACACCCTTCATGGGTTTCCAGTTTTCGAGATCCCAGATCACCACGAGACGTCCGTCCCTGTACACGTGAACGTGGCGAGGAGAGTGGTCACCCTTCCAGGTGATGAACAGGAACCCGCCCCGGCGGACCTTGCCCAGGCGCAAACATTACCTTGCACGGTAACGGTTGTCAACATTCGAACCGCGCCCGACCCCCTCGACGTCGCTACCGACCGTCGCCGTCGCGCCTGGTGTATCCTTGCCGCCGACCGACCCCCATTCCGGAGACCCCAGCGATGACCCCGACGACGCCGACAACCGCCTCGACCCGGACCGCCAAACTGATCGACCAGGCGGAAACCTGGAGCGCGCACAACTACCATCCGCTCCCGGTGGTGCTCGTGAAGGGGGAGGGGGTCTGGGTCTACGACCCCGACGGCAATCGCTACATGGACATGCTGTCGGCCTACTCGGCGCTCAACCAGGGGCACCGGCATCCGAAGATCGTGCAGGCACTCAAGGATCAAGCCGACAAGATCACTCTCACCTCGCGCGCCTTCCACAACGAGCTGTTCGGGCCGTTCTGCGAGACGCTCTGCAAGATCGCCGGCATGGAGATGGCGCTCATCATGAACAGCGGCGCCGAGGCGGTCGAGACCGCGGTCAAAACGGCGCGCAAGTGGGGATACAAGGTCAAGAAGGTGCCGCACGACCAGGCCGAGATCATCGTCTGCAACGACAACTTCCACGGCCGCACCACGACGATCGTCGGCTTCTCCTCCGAGCCGCAGTACAAGGAGGACTTCGGGCCGTTCACCCCCGGCTTCAAGCTGATCCCGTACGGCGACCTCAAGGCGCTCGAGGCGGCGATCACCCCGAACACCGTCGGCTTCCTGGTGGAGCCGATCCAGGGCGAGGCCGGCATCCTGATCCCGCCCGACGGCTATCTCAAGGGCGCCGCGGATCTCTGCAAGAAAAAGAAGGTCCTGCTGATCTCCGACGAGATCCAGACCGGCTTCGGCCGCACCGGCCGGATGTTCTGCTCCGACTGGGAGGGGGTGCGACCCGACCTGTACGTCGTCGGCAAGGCCCTCGGCGGCGGCTTCCTGCCGGTCTCGGGCGTGATCGGCCAGCGTGAGACGCTCGGCCTCTTCCAGCCCGGCGATCACGGATCGACGTTCGGGGGCAACCCGCTCGCCTGCGCCGTCGGCCTCGCGGCGCTCGACGTCCTGGTCAGCGAGCGCCTCGCGGAAAAGTCGGCCGAGATGGGGAATCACTTCATGCAGCGCCTCCGGACGCTGCGTTCCCCGAAGGTCAAGGAAGTCCGCGGCCGCGGGCTGCTCATCGGGGTGCACATCAAGGACGAGCACGGCACCGCACGTCCCTACTGCGAGAAGCTGATGACTCTCGGCATCCTCGCGAAGGAGACCCACGGCCAGGTGATCCGCTTCGCGCCGCCGCTGACGATCAGCCGCGAAGAGGCCGACTGGGCGCTGGAGCGCATCGCGCAGGTGCTGGCGTAACACGGAACCGGGCGCCGCGCGACGCCGCGGCGCCTTCGGCCAGGGATGAACGCTTCCACATGACCTCTCCCGAACGGATCGGCAATTACATCGGCGGCGCCTGGGTCGAGCCGCGCGGCGCGAGCCTGGCGATCGAGAACCCATCGACCGGCGCGACCCTGGGCGAAGTGCCCCTGTCGACCGCCGCCGACGTCGACCGCGCCGTCGCCGCGGCGAAGGCCGCCTACCCGGGCTGGGCCGCGACGCCGGTCGACAAGCGGGTGGCGCCGCTGTTCCGGCTCGCCGCGCTGATGCGCGAGCGCCGCGAGGCGCTGACCCGCACGTTGGTCGAGGAGAACGGCAAGTCGCTCCCGGACGGCCGCGCCGAGATCGATCGCACCCTCGAAAACCTCGAGACCGCGTGCGGCATGCCGATCATGGCGCAGGGGGAGATCCTGGTCGGCGCCGCGCCCGGGATCGACGGCCAGGTGCTGCGCCTGCCGATCGGCGTCTTCGCGATGATCGCGCCGTTCAACTTCCCGGCGATGGTGCCGTTCTGGTTCCTCCCCTACGCCGTCGCCGCGGGAAACACCTTCGTCGTCAAGCCGTCGGAGCTGGTGCCGCGCACGATGCGCACCATCATGGGCTGGCTCGCCGAGTGCGGCCTGCCGCCAGGCGTGGTCAATCTCGTGAACGGCGACCGGGCGGTGAGCGCGGCGCTCATCGCGCACCCGGATGTCGCCGGCGTCTCGGTGGTCGGTCGATCGGCCACCTGCCAGGCGATCGCCTCGGCCTGCGTCGCGGCCA
>DATKFL010000025.1:0-3538 GCA_035511355.1 Dongiaceae bacterium | reverse complement strand
CGGCGGCCGCGGCAGCGACGCCGCCCGCCACTCCGCCGGCGGCGCCAGCAGGGGGCACCCCGGCCGCCGCTCCGCCAGCCGGCGCTCCCTACGACAGCGCCTGGCCGCACTTCTCGCCCGACGGGCGCAACCTGGTGTTCTCTTCGACGCGCGAGGAGGGCGACTGGGAGATCCACGTCATGCAGGCCGACGGCACCGAGGCGAAGCGGCTGACCCGCTCTCCGGGGCGCGACGCGCATCCTTATTACTCTCCCGACCGGAAGGAGATCCTGTTCCAGTCGCCGCGCGACGGCGGCGGCTCGGAGGGCGAGGTCGACCTGTACGCCATGGACCTCGACGGCGGCAACGTGCGAAGGCTGACGACGGCGAAGGGATTCGACGGCGTGCCGGTGCCGGCGCCCGCGGGGACGCTTCTCGCCTACATGCACGGCACCCGCGCAGGCGAGGCGTGGCACTGGGAGATCCGGATCGCCGAGCGGGGTGGACGACGCGATCGGGCGCTGACCCAGAACGCCTGGAGCAGCCAGGTCCCCTCGTGGAGCCCTGACGGGAAGCGCATGGCGATCTACGCCGACCCGCAGGGGCGGGACCAGTTGTTCCTCCTCGACGTGGCGAACGGCAAGGCGACGCCGCTCGCGCCGAGCCCCGGAGCCGATCGCACGCCGGCGTTCTCGCCGGACGGCCGGTTCGTCGCCTTCACCTCGACGCGCCACGACCCCGCCGGCGACCAGCGCGATCTGTACCGGGTCGAGGTGGCGACCGGTATGGTGACCCGCCTCACCACCGGTTTCGATCTCTGGTCGCAGCCGGCCTGGTCCCCCGACGGCGGGCGCCTCGCCTTTTCCGCGAAGCGGCAGGGTCTGGACGAGATCTTCCTGCTCGACCTCGACGGAGGGGCGCCGGTCCGCCTGACCCGCGGCGCGGAGGGGTGGCGCTCCGACGATCCGCGCTTCAGGCTCGAGGCGGCGGTCCAGGAGTACGCCCGCCTCACCCGCGCGATGGACGCCGAGCGGCTCGCCGCGGCGTACGAGACCGACGGCGCGCTGGTCAACCCGGGAATGGAGGCGCTCGTCGGCCGGGAGGCGATCCGCAAGTTCCTCGCCTCGTTCACCGACGTCAAGGTGACCGCCAACTCGATGACGACGAGCGCCATCGAGCTCTACGGCGACACCGCGCTCGTCTGGGGCGACTACGATGAAACGGTGGTCATGGGGGACAAGCCGCCGGCGCAGTACCACGGCCGGTTCGTCTCCACCTGGGGGAAAGGCCCCAGCGGCCGGTGGCTGGTGCGGCGCATGCTGACCCAGCCGTCGGGGTCGTAGGGAAGGGCGGCGATGTTCGTCGGGCACACCGCGGTCGCGCTCGCCGCCCGGAGCGTCCGGCGCGACCTGCCGCTCGGCCGCCTCCTGGTCGCGACTTACACGCTCGATCTGATCTGGCCGCTGCTCCTGGCGGTCGGGGTCGAGCGGGTCTCGATCCTGCCGGGGGCGACCCGGTTCACGCCGCTGGTCTTCACCTACTACCCCTGGTCGCACAGCCTCCTGATGGCGGCGTTCTGGGGGCTCGGCGTGGCCGCGCTCCTGGCGCGCGGGCGGGGCGCGGGGGCGGCGGGGCTGGTCGCGGTGGTGGTGGTCAGCCACTGGGTCCTCGATGTCGTGACCCACGCCGAGGACCTGCCGCTCTGGCCCGGGCATTCGCCGCTTTTCGGGTTCGGCCTCTGGAACTCCTTCGCGGCGACCTACCTGGTCGAAGGGGGATTGTTCGCGCTCGGCATCGCGCTGTACCTCCGCGCCACCCGGGCGCGCGACCGGATCGGGAGCCTGGGCCTTTACGGATGGCTTCTCTTCCAGGCGGTGATGTGGGCGACGCTGCCGTTCGGGCCACCGCCGCCGAACGTCCGGGCGATCGTGCTGTTCTCGCCCCTGCCCTGGCTTCTGATACTCTGGGGCGCCTGGACCGACCGGCACCGCAACGCCGCCGGCGAGTCTGCGCCCTGATGCCCCGATCCGACGACCTGCATCGCCTGCCCTCCGACCTGCCCGTTCCGGTCGACGATGGCGCCTGCGCCCACCTCGTGGGAAGGACGCTGCCGCGTCTCGCCCTCGGGTCGACGGAGGGCGGGACGGTGCGCATCGATCGGCTCGGACCCGGCGCCGCCATCATCTATTGCTACCCGCGCACGGGGCTGCCGGACCAGGACCCGCCCGGCGGCCTCGCGGTCTGGGACGCGATCCCCGGCGCGCGCGGCTGCACGCCGCAGTCGTGCGCCTACCGCGACCTGCACGCCGACATCATCGCCGCCGGCGCCCTGGTCTTCGGCCTGAGCACGCAGACCACCGAATACCAGGCCGAAGCCGCCTCACGCTTGCAGCTGCCGTTCGCGCTCCTGAGCGACTCCGAGACCCGCTTCGCGCGCGCCCTGCGACTGCCGACCTTCAGGGTGGCGGGGATGGAACTGATCCGGCGGCTGACGCTCCTGACCCGCGGCGGCCGGATCGAGGCGGTGCACTACCCGGTCTTCCCGCCCGACGCCGACGCAGCACGGGCGCTCGCGTGGGTGCGCGCCGGCGAGGGCGGGTGAAGATCCTCGGCCTGGTCGGCGGCATCGGGCCCGAATCGACCATCGACTACTACCAGGCGCTGATCGCCGGATGGCGCGCCCGCACCGCCGACAACTCCTACCCGCCGATGGTCATCGACAGCATCAACCTGACCCGGCTGCGGGGCTATTTCGAAGCGGGGGACAACGCCTCGGCGACCGAGTACCTGGTCGCGGAGGTCGAGCGGCTGGCACGCGCGGGGGCCGAGGTGGCGATCCTGGCGGCGAACACCGCGCACCTGGTGTTCGACGAGGTGTCGGCGCGCGCCCGCATCCCGATGATCAGCATCGTCGAGGCGACCGGCGACGAGGTGCGGCGGCTCGGGATGACCCGGGTCGGCCTGCTCGGCACGCGCTACACGATGAAAGGGCCGATCTACCCCGACGTCCTCGGCCGGCGCGGCCTCGCGGTCGCGATCCCGGACGAGGCCGGCATCGAGGTGGTGCACCAGGCCTACTTCGACGAACTGGTCCCCGGCATCTTCAGGCCGGAGACGCGCGCCCGCTTCATCGGCATCATCGACCGGATGAAGGAGCGCGACGGGATCGAGGCGGTCATCCTCGGCGGGACCGAGCTGCCGCTCCTGTTCAGGGAAGGGGAGAAGCCGTCGGTGCCGCTCCTCGACACCACGCGCATCCACGTGGCAAGGATTCTCGACGTGATGCTCGCGTGACGATCACCCGCCGCGAGCTGCTGGCGGGCGCCGGTCTGGCAATCGGCGCCGCGGCGCTGGGGGCGCTCCGCCCGGGTGGCGCGCGCGCGGCAACCGCCCGTCGCATCGCCCTCACGATGGACGACCCGCAGCACCAGGCGACGCCGCTTCTGGAGCCGGCCGAGCGCGACGCAAAGATTCGCGCCGCGCTTCGCGCCGCGAAGGTGCAGGCGGCGCTGTTCGTCACCGGAAAACGGGTCGACGACCGCGCCGGCCGCAGGCTTCT